>DJOI01000043.1:1426-16256 GCA_002439605.1 Candidatus Segatella mututuai
ACGAAAAGCACCTATTCTTTTTGTATAACGAAAATATGGGGGGACATCCTGTTATATTTCCATGATATGCTGCTCAAATGCCTCGTTGTTGACGATGGATTTGTTCTTCACCCTTGTCTTGTAAGTATTGATGGTGTTGACCGAATAGTTGAGGAAATGAGCGATGCGTTCTGAGTCGGAAACGCCAAGACGAATCAAAGCGAAAATACGCATCTCGTTAGTAAGCATCTTATTCTCTCCTATGTTCTTTTGATCCTTCTCATCGAAAAGAGCGTTGTATTTCTCTATGAAGTCCGGGAAAAGACGGAGGAAGGTCTCATCGAAATCGGCATACATATTCTTTCGTTCCTGCATCAACGAACCCTCGGACAAGGAACGTCGGAGGTCTTCATACTGTCGGGCGGCAATCTTGCGGTCAACCATGCGATACAGCTTTTCGATTTTCTCGAAGTAGCCTGCACTCACATAAAGCGACTTGCCTATATATTCCGTCTTGATTTTATTGGCTTCTGAAAGTTGGGCATTCGCCATTTCCAACTTGCCATTTCTCTCCTCTATGATTCGAGTGGCTTGCCTCAACTTTTTCATTTGCTTCTTGATGAACAAAGTGCCCATCACCGAGACTACAAGCAACGAACAAGCCATTATGATGCAAAGAATCATCACATTTCGTTGTGTCTTCATATCCTTGTAACGACTCTGCTGGATAATCGGCAACACATTTCCAATCTCTATCTTACGTTGGCGAGCATTATAGAAGTTGGCATCGTCCAATGCCTTCTGCACATATTCGATGGCATGGTCCACGTCGCCTCGTGCATACAAGGCAGCCCCCAACTCACGAAGAGCCGTTGTCTCCTTTGTAGAAGACCTGATGTCGCAAATGGCAGCCTCTGCAAGATAGTCCAACGCCTTTTTCTTATCTCCCTTCAATGTATATAACCAACCTAAGCAGGAAAGACTAATGGCACGCTCATGCATCGAGATGTCTTTGTCTTTCAGAACTTGCAAAAAGTGATATTCACTCTCATCACATTTACGTTCTTTCATGAGTTGCATACCTATTATATAATTATAGGCGGTAGAATGGGGACTTATATATTGGCGCAAGGTATCAACCAATGCATGCGATTGCCTGATGTAATTAGACGTATAAGGTTCAGCATGGCTATAATCAGCGATGTCGGCGAGCAAACGCCATCTTACAAAATAAAATTTTTCCTTAAAAGGTGCAGACGCACGGGAGACATCTATTTTCCCTACCCCGTCAAAAGCTTCTTTATAAAGCCCTGCGGAAAGCAGACAAAACACTTTGGCACAAGCCGCCTCCACCATACAGTCAGGATTGGCTAATTTCCGCGCTATAACCATCGCCTTGTCTGCATACACAGATGCGGAGTCATACTTATAAGATTCATACGATTCATATAATTTGATATAAGCATGGTAACGAGCGGTGAGCGACTTAGCGGAAGAGGCCAAGTTATAAAGGTTTCTTATCTTCTTGTTCTTGATGGCATCATACTTCTCGGTTGAGTCGAGTGCCATATCTAAACGTTTCAAGACTTGATTAGTAGCATGCCCCTTCAAGGTAGAGAACAAGAGCAATATCAGCAATAAGTATTTATCCATTTTATCAAAGTGCTAAGTTATGTCGTTTCAATCATTTTGCAAATATAAGTAAAAATAATTGGAACGACAAGTGTTTTTGATGAAAACATGTATCCATGTTCCTCATAGGATGCCATAGGATGTCGTCAGCTGTACCATTTCATGTCATAGACTGATTTCTCACATACACTTTTGCCGTCCCCCTACCACTCGTATCAATACCATTAGAACGGTCTTCGGAGAACATTCGAAGCTCCTTCGTTGCGGAAGAGCGAGGCAAACCCGTCAGCTTGGCATAGTCGGCGACACGCATGAAGGGATGGGCTGGGTTGGCGAGATAGTCTTGCGCCAGCTTCAGACGTTGCTCCTTGCTGTAAGGCGAGTTGTTCACTCGCCTCACTCCGGCCCTCGACAGCTTGCACCGACGGTTCACGTCGCTCACCAAGTCCTTGTCCGACACATAGCGCACATTCTTCACTTCGATGCTCTTGGCGTTGCGCTTGGTCCCGTCGCCGTCGATGGTATCCATCTCCTTGTCTTTCTTCACGCCAAGGGTGGCTTGGAAGGTGCCGATGCCATCGAGGGTTACGGTATTGCCATCCGCCAATTCCTCCACCAGTTGCCTGGCTATCTTGCCGAGCGCATGCTCCAAGATGCCGTCGTCGAGGACGCCATGCGCCCCAGCCTTCTTCAAGAACTCCTTGGTGGAGAGGTTCTGCCGCTTCTCCAGCCGATAGTAACACTTGGTTTCGCCAGTTCCCTGCAGGTCTGGCATCTCTTGCTTGATATATCTTGCCATAGCTTGATTTCCTTACGAGTTGTTAGTTGTCTTCTTATATAAAGTTTGTATCTTACGGACTCAAAGTTACGATTTTCTTAGCACTAAAGCTACAGAAGCCTACTATCTTTTGCATTCTTTAATCTATATTTGCTTAAATACAGCTTATATTTAACTAAACTTTGCCTTTATTTCTGTGAATCAAGACTATGCGAAATGGTAGATAGCAGGCTTCTATGGTTTTTATATTAGACCGGCAGAAAGTTGGTATAAGGTCGAAACCAAGTTTACATAAGGACAAAATCGTATTTATATAAGGCAGAAGTACTGAAAGGAAGAAAAGAGACAAGGGCACAAATCCCTATTTCTAAAAGTAGAAAGACGAAATAATTATCAGCCAACAGTCTTACTTTCAAATAAAAGTAGTATCTTTGCAGAAGACAAGCTAATTTGGAAGCAAACTTTCATAGCACTCGTTTGCATTATCTTTGCAATAGTAAAACATTAAGGGCAGAAAACATGATGGAAGAAATTAATGGCAGAAGACTACCCGTAGGCATCCAATCTTTCGAGAAGATAAGGAAAGAAGGATATTTGTATGTTGACAAGACCGACTTGATTTGGAAACTTGCCAACAATGGAAAGACATACAATTACCTGAGCCGTCCTCGCCGCTTCGGTAAGTCTGTGCTCGTGGATACCCTTCAGGCCTACTTTGAAGGCAAGAAGGAACTCTTTGAGGGGCTGAAGATGATGGATTTGGAGAAGGAATGGAAGAAATATCCCGTTATCCGACTCGACATGAGTGGCGCAGGTGCAACCCCAGAGGCGGTCCGTTCTTATCTTGATGACGTATTCTATGATTGTGAACAGCAATATGAAATCGCAGTTCGCCCGGAAAGTTCGCTTGCCGTCCGCTTCAAAAATATCATTGAGACAGCCTATCGGAAGACTGGCAACCAAGTCGTTGTACTCATCGACGAATATGATTCTCCACTACAGCATTCTTGGAAGACTCCTCAGCACGAGGCTTGCACAGCCATCTACAAAGAAGTGTTTGCCATCTTGAAACTGAAGGACGAGCGAGAGCGTTTTGTCTTCATCACAGGCATCACCAAGTTTACGCAAGTCTCCCTCTTCTCTGTGCTCAACAACCTTACCAACATCAGCTTTTATCCACAATACGCTGCCCTTTGCGGCATCACCAAGCGGGAGATAACAGACAATTTCATGCCAGAGATTGAGGCGATGGGGAAAAAGAATGGATGGACAGCGGAAGAGACTATAGCCCAGCTGAAAGCCAACTATGACGGCTATCACTTCAGCGCAGACAACATGGTGGATGTTTTCAACCCCTTCAGCCTCATCAACGCTCTGGACGAAAAGGAAATCGACAACTATTGGGCATCATCAGGGGCGACCTCTTTGCTGCCAAAGTTTGTCGATGATTTTGAAATCCGCCTAAAGGACTTTGAACATTGTGCTTTATTGAGCACGGTCATCAAGACCTCGGATGTTACAGGTGGAGGTGCAGAACTATTTCTTTACCAATCGGGCTACCTTACCATCAAGGGCTATTCCAATGGCATCTATTTTTTGGGAATTCCGAACCATGAAGTGAGACAAGCACTCAACGAGATGGTACTGCCTGCCCTGGCTATGCGTAATCTCAACGACATTCAGTCAACCCAAGCCTTCCTAAGAGAATACCTCATAACAGGCAAACTTTCGGAAGCGAAGAAGTGCCTGAAAGCCCTCATTGCCGACGTACCTTATAGCAACAAGAAGCTTGCCTCAATGGATATGGAGGAGCGTTATCGCCTCATCATGAGTACGATATTCAACGCCATAGGCTTTAAGGTCGAAGTAGAACGCATGCTTGCCACAGGCAGAATCGACATGGTGGTATATACCTTACATATTACTTATGTATTGGAGTTGAAATTGTCTAACAATGGAGGCATGGGTGTTGCCGAGAAGCAAGTCATAGCCAATCAATATGCCGAGCCTTTCAAGGCTGACAAGCGGAAGGTCATCGCCCTTGCCGTGGAACTCGACGACTTAGGAAAAGGACTCATCGACTGGAAGGAAGTACATTATTCATAAGGCTCTTCGCCAGAATATATTATACTGACTTTAGAAACATAACATTTTAACTATAAGAAGAAAATGAAAATAACAATCATCGGAGCAGGCGCCATGGCAGAGGGGCTCTTACAGAGCGAGAAGTTCACTCCTGCAAACATTACGTATCTGACCACAACCAACCCGTATTGGACCACTTCACAAGCGAAGGAGCCAGCGTAACCCTCGACAGCCAATTGGCGTGCCATCTACCGACTTCAACGGTCTGTTGGCTGGCAAGAGATAAGACAAGAAAATCAAGGCAAAGGCACACAAACATCTGTACCTGAACCTTTTTTATATTTCAACTTAAAATTATTAACACTTTATGAAGAAACTCTACACAAGAGCCACATTGCTCGCAGTGGCATTGCTGGCGATGCCCTTCCAACAAATGGGGGGGGCGAACTGGAACGGTAAACAAGTAGCATGGACACATGGAACGGGACAGCAAGAAGACCCTTACCTCATCGAACAACCCGAGCAACTGGCTTACCTTTCGAAGATGGTGTCGGATGGCAACACCTATGAGAACACTTATTTCAAGCTAACATCCGACCTTGACATGGGTGCCAGCGAGGGACATACATTCACCATGATAGGCACATTCGACAAATATTTCGACTCAGATGCCATGCAAAATGTCGATGGCTCAAAATACTTCAAGGGCATACTGGACGGCGACTACCACACCATCGACAATCTCAAGATAGAATACGTGAACGAGGAACTGGGCGGCACAGGACTTTTTGCCTGCACCACCAATGGCACCGTCATACGCAACCTCATCATCGGAGCCAACAGCACCGTCAAGGGAGGCATTACATCGGGCATGTTCGTAGGACAGATGAACGGTGGTCTGATAGAGAACTGCCAAAACAAAGGCACACTGGATGCCAACATGTACACGGGCGGCATCGTGGGTGTGATGGAAGGCGGAACGGTGAAGTGTTGCGTGAACAACGGGAACTTAAAGGGAGCCACCGAGCTGGGCGGCATCGTAGGCCAGGGAGCCGCCAACGGAAACGTGGAATACTGCTACAACACGGGCGAGATTACTTGCATCGGCTTTGGAGGAGGCGGCATCGGAGGTGCCCTCTACGACACATTCAAGATAGAAAACTGCTACAGCACCGGTGCCGTATCGGGAGAGTCGAGTCCGTGGATGGGTTCCCCTCACGCCATCATCTCGGACGCAGGCACAGGCACGGTGAGCAACTGCTACTTCGTGCAAGAGCTGGCGAGTGTCGATGATGACAAGGCTACCGCCAAGACGGCAGAAGAGATGAAGAGCGCGGATATGCTCGCCACGCTCAACGGCACAGGCGGCAACAACTACTTCGTTGCCGATTCCAAGAACATCAACAACGGTCTGCCCGTATTGTATTGGCAGGCAAAGACCACTACAGGCATCAAGATGCTGGAAGATAACGTACAATTCGACCTCACCATCGACGGAAACACAGTTAGCAGCAACAAAAACGTGAGCGTCTACACTCTCGACGGGCGACAAGTAGCCACTGGCTTCCGCATGACTCTCGGCAAGGGAACATACATTCTCAAAGCCGACGGCGGTGTCAGAAAAGTCAGCATCCGATAAATACAATCTACAGGAAAAGAATGAGACACTATCTATACATTCTTTGTACACTTTGGGCGATGGGTATTTCCACGACTTGGGCACAACAGGTCGGGAATCCATCGCCCAGGAACGAAAACATACTACAGGCATTCGTCAAACTGAAGGACGATTCGCAGAAGGATGCCCTGGCAGCCAGGTATGGCGCAAGGTTCAACGTAGGCACACGAGGACTTTACACCGTGCTCGTGCCAGCCGACAGCCTAAAAGCACTTGCCACAGCCCATGGGGTAGAGTCGCTCGACACTGGCGGCAAAGTAGCTTCCACCATGGACATCGCCCGAGAGCTGACCCATGCCGACGAGGTGCTGGCGGGAAGCATGACCGACATCCCGTACAAAGGGCAGGGAGTCATCGTGGGGGTCATTGACAACGGATTCGACTTCACACACCCCAACTTCAAGGATGCCGAAGGCAACTGTCGCATCAAGTACGTCTGGGACCAGAACGCCGCTGGCTCAGCTCCATCCGACTATGGCTACGGCCGGCTGTACGATGGCAGCGAGCAGGTGCTTGCCGCACGCCACGATGCCAGCACCGACACCCATGGCACCCACGTGCTGGGCATTGCCGCGGGAAGCTGCGACAACCCATACCACGGCATAGCCACGAGCGCCGACATAGCCATCGTCTCGACCAACAAAACCGAACAGGGCATCATCGATGGCGTGGACTTCCTCGTCAAATATGCCAAAAGGCGCAACATGCCCATTGCCATCAACATCAGCTACGGCAACGTGTTGGGCTACAAGGACGGAAATAGTTATTTCTCAATCATGCTCGACCGGCTCATCGAAAAACAGGAGGGGGTAACACTCTGCATCGCGACCGGTAACGAGGGACATCGCAACTCCACCATTTCTGGCGACAAACGTGCCTCTACCGTTCTATTAGTGCCTAGTTACGGACGCGACAATCTCTTCGTGGAGGGGGAAGAGGGGCATGCCTATTCTGTCAGCATGGCTCTGTACGACACTCTGAAACAACAGACGTTGTTCAAGCAAACCTTCAACACGGAGCAGACGGGAACACAGACATTTCAGGACTTCGGTTCCGCCGACAAGGACAATGCCAAGCTGGTAGCAGTCACGCAACGCAACGCCTACTCGGGCGCACCATCCGTCAGCATCAACCTGTCTTACCTCAACGCCGCCAACGAAGAGTGGCAAGTAACCATCGAGAGCGACGGCGGACGCTACCTGGCGGAATGCGACTATGGCGAATTCAGTGGCAATGGGCACAACGACTTCGTGACAGGAACATCAGCATCATCCATCGCCTATACCGCTACGGGCACGCAACCGATAGCCGTGGGGGCATATGTGTCGCGCACCAGCTACAACGACCTCACAGGCAAGAACTATGCGGAAGACTGGGGCATGGGCGAGCTGTACGAGCGGTCGGGCAAAGGCCCCACGTTCGACGGTCGATCCAAGCCTGATATCACAGCCCCGGGCGCATCCATCATTTCATCGCTCAACTCCTTTGCCGCCTCTTATGCCATCGACAACAAGGACAAGGTGTACAAGGAAAACCATGACGGGCGCACCTACTATTGGGGCATCGGAAACGGAACTTCCATGGCCACGCCCGTAGCGACTGGCATCATAGCACTATGGCTACAGGCATACCCACGGATGACCAACCTTGAGGCCAAGGATGTCCTGAGCCATACGGCCATGCGCGACGCCCTTGCAGCCGACGGCGCTGGCTATGGAAAAATTGATGCCTTAGCCGGACTGAAATACATTCTGATGACCACGGGTATCAGCCACCCTACGGCGGACATGCCCCTGTATGACACCACAAGTCGCCAGCTCATCTTGCCGACACGGCAATCCGTCAAAATCTATACAGCCAACGGTGCACTGGCCGTCAGTTGCGTAGCCTCGAAAGTGAGCCTCGCCCACCTGTCCAAGGGCGTGTACATCGTCAAGACGGGAACCTGCGCACAAAAAATAGCAATAAGGTAATTGGTATTACTCTGTTCTCCTCACATACGCCTTTGCCGTACCCTTCCGCCTGTGTCAATGCCATAGGAATGGTTTTCGGCAAAGGTTCGAAGTTCCTTGCCACCTTTACCGAAAAGCTACATACTGAAGAAGAGCATAGGCAGTTGGATAGGGACATGGGAATCCTCAGTTTTTCTATAATCACCCACAAACAAAGAAATAATTATCAACAACGCCGTGCGTTTAAAATAAAAGTTGTATATATGCACTTGATATCCTACAACAAGTAGGATTAGAACAGGACCCGCAAAGTTGAAAACTACATGGCATATTACCCAAAGACTATACAGGAAGAAGAACTAAAGAACAAAGTTCGTGAAGACTGGTTCACAGATTATGACAACACAGAAATTCCTGGCAAAGTGGATTTCTGCGTAGGGCATAACGGAACGACCTATCTTTGGGCAGAAGCAATGAGAGGTGTCAAAAAAGACATCTACGCCAAGCTTCATGCTGCTCTACGCAAAGCCCACA
Source organism: Candidatus Segatella mututuai (assembly GCA_002439605.1). GTDB lineage: Bacteria > Bacteroidota > Bacteroidia > Bacteroidales > Bacteroidaceae > Prevotella > Prevotella mututuai. The sequence goes on from DJOI01000043.1 coordinate 10,065, forward strand.
AACTTCTTGCCAAGAAGATTGTGCCAAAAGTTTACGAACATGGCTTCTTGAGATAAGATAAAGTTTAAACAAATTCATCATGAGCAAGTATAATTTTAAGATAGATAGCAAGTCACTTGACTTCGACCCCGTACCCGAGTCATTCTACAAGTCGTACGAGACACTTCAAAAATATGTAGAAGATTATGGCAACCTATAAGACAAGCAATTATCAAGGAGTCCGCATTGAATGTTGGACTCCATCGGATTATTCTTTCCTACCTGCCTTCTATATTTTGATGAAGAAACAGGCATTGAGCCCAACCCATTTAAATGCCGTTAGAAGGATGTTTGCAAATAGGCCAAACTATCAAGTGATGGACACTATCGTATTCCATACCCTATTCGAGGATTAAGTAAGAAACTTTAAGCAAAAGCGGCACTTTATTAACAGTTTGTTTGCTTATCTCAGCAAAAAGTCGTACTTTTGTCGCAAAGCAACTAAAAAGAAATAACTATGGACGAAGCAATCAAGCAAATCGGCGAACGACTGAAAGGTCTTCGCGAGGTTCTCGACATCCCGGCAGAGGAAGTGGCAGAGCTTTGCGAAATCAGTCTCGACCATTACCTAAAGATAGAATCGGGCGAAGCCGACCCGTCGGTCTATCGCCTCTCTAAAATCTCCAAGCGTTACGGCATCGACCTCGATGTGTTGCTCTTCGGCGAGGAGCCTCGCATGAAGGGATATTATGTGACCCGCAGCGGACAAGGACCTAAGATAGAGCGCAATAACCAATATAAGTATCAGAGCCTTGCCGTGGGATTCAAAGACAGAAAGGTGAATCCATTCATGGTGCAGGTCGATCCATTGCCTGGCGACGAGAAACCTCATAAGAATGGGCACGACGGCCAGGAATACGACTACGTGCTGGAAGGCTCGCTCGAAGTGACCATCGAGGAGAAGGTAATGGTGCTTGATCCTGGCGACAGCATCTACTTCGACAGCAAGAAGCAGCATTGCTTCCGCTCATTGAATGGCAAACCTGCCAAGTTCCTGTGTATTATCATTTAATTTGGGAAGTTAGAGAAGTTAAAGGAAGTTAGAGAGAAGTTAAGGGACAAATGCTCATGTTGAATAATTTGCTTCCGTAAGCAAGAAAAGCCGTTGTACATTAACTTCCTCGAGCGACCGAAGGGAGTGATAACTTCCCTTAACTTCATTAAATTCCCCAAAAATAAAAACCATGATTGAGAGATTCTTAAAACAGACGAAGTTTACTTCAGAGCAAGACTTCAAGGAGCATCTGGAGTTTATCATACCCGAGGATTTCAACTTCGCCTACGACGTGATGGACGAATGGGCTAAGATTAAGCCCGACCACGTGGCTCTGCTTTGGACCAGCGAGCGTGGCGAGGAAATCCGCTTTACTTACAAAGACTTGAAGGAACAGAGCGACAAGGCCGCCGCTTACTTCCAGAGCCTCGGCATCGGGCACGACGACAAGGTGATGCTCATCTTGAAGCGCCACTACCAGTGGTGGCTCGCCATGCTCGGTCTCCACAAGATAGGGGCCGTAGCCATCCCAGCCACCCACATGCTCACCAAGCACGACATCATCTACCGCAACAATGCGGCCAGCGTGAAAGCCATCATCTGCTGTGGGGATGATTACGTTGTAGAACAAATACAAGAGGCGATGCCCGAGAGTCCTACCGTAAAAACATTGATCAGCATAGGTCCCGACATCCCAGAGGGATTCCACGACTGGATGAAGGAATGGAACGAATGTGCGCCTTTCGTTCGCCCGGAGCACGTGAACACCAACGAAGACACGCTCCTGATGTATTTCACATCGGGCACCACGGGAGAGCCTAAGATGGTGGCGCACGACCATCTCTACGCCCTCGGTCATCTCACAACAGGCGTATATTGGCACAACCTGCACGAGAACTCTATCCACCTCACAGTAGCCGATACGGGTTGGGGCAAGGCGGTATGGGGCAAGCTCTACGGCCAGTGGTTTGCCGGAGCCACTGTCTTCGTCTTCGACCACGAGAAGTTTACGGCCGAGAAGATCATGCGTCAGATAGAGAAGTACCACATCACTTCCTTCTGCGCCCCTCCTACCATCTATCGCTTCATGATTCGCGAGGACTTTTCCAAATACGACCTCAGCAGCCTCGAATACTGCACTACTGCGGGCGAGGCGATGAACCCATCCGTGGCAGAGACCTTCCAGAGGTTGACAGGCATTCAGATATACGAGGGCTTCGGACAGACCGAGACAACCATGACGCTTGGCACCTTCCCTTGGATTAAGCCTAAGCCTGGAAGCATGGGCAAGCCTAACCCTCAATACGATGTGCATATTCTCCGCCCTGACATGACGGAATGCGAGGACGGCGAGAAGGGTGAGATTTGCATCCGTATCGGCGACAACAAGCCGCTCGGCTTGTTTAAATATTACTATCGTGACGACAAGCAAACCAAATCGGTTTGGCATGACGGCTATTACCACACAGGCGACATGGCTTGGCGCGACGAGGAAGGCTATTATTGGTTTGAAGGCAGAATCGACGATGTCATCAAGAGTTCGGGCTATCGCATCGGTCCTTTCGAGGTGGAGAATGCCTTGATGACCCACCCTGCCGTCGTGGAGTGCGCCATCACGGGTGTGCCAGACCCTATCCGTGGCATGGTGGTGAAGGCTACGGTGGTTCTGTCAAAGGAATACAAGGACAAGGCTGGCGACGAACTTGTCAAGGAACTGCAGAACCATGTGAAGCATGAGACCGCTCCTTACAAGTATCCTCGCATCATCGAGTTCGTGGATGAATTGCCAAAAACCATATCGGGCAAGATAAGGAGAGTCGAAATAAGAGAAAAGGACAACAAGAATAATCGGAAATGAAAAGAACAAGAAAGGCTATATATATCCTTATGCTTTTGCTTGGTATGAGCAATAGCATAAGGGCTCAAAATGAAGTTTCTCAAAAATTTATCGTCGGATTAAGGGGAGGATTAAGTTTTGCGCCTACCGATTGGTCTTTTTCAGAAATAAATATATTTCCTTCCATCGGTATCGCTACCAGTTGTAATATCTCAAAATCACCGTTATATCTTGAGACTGGACTATACTATACAAATAGGTATGTATCTGGTTCAGCCAACCACTCATTGCTCGTTCCAGCATTGCTGACTTATCATATTCCTTCACGAAGCAACAAATCAATACAACCTTTTGCAGGACCATTTATTTCATATGGTTTTGACGAGGCGGCTATTGATGGAGGAATTCGCCTCGGCATTGGCTTTAATTCCAGCAAGTTCTACATAAATTGCGGTTACGACCTAAGTATGAGCTATGGAGTTGATGAAGATGCATTGTTCATAAACATAGGATATAATTTGTAGTTAATCACATCAACAAAAAATGGAGAAACGAATTGTAGTCAAGGTGGGCAGTAATGTGCTGACCCGAGAGGACGGAAAATTGGACGTGACAAGAATGTCGGCGATAGTTGATCAAATCGTTTGGCTTCGCCGACATGACTATGAAGTGATATTGGTATCCTCGGGTGCCGTGGCTGCAGGAAGAGCCGAGCTGCATGTAGATCATCACTTGGACAGCGTGGAGCAACGCCAGTTGTTCTCTGCCATCGGACAGGTGAAACTCGTAGGGTTGTATTACGACCTCTTCCGTGAATACAAAATCAAGATAGGGCAGGTACTGACCATGAAGGAGAACTTCGGTGCCGAGGAGCAGTACAAGAACCAGGAAGCTTGTATGCAAGTGATGCTGGAGAACGATGTGCTCCCCATCGTCAACGAGAACGATACCGTGTGCATCACCGAGTTGATGTTCACCGATAACGACGAACTATCGGGACTGATAGCGAAGATGATGGAGGCCGACACCCTCATCCTCCTCACCAATGTGGATGGCATCTACAACGGTGACCCAAGCGACCCGAACACTCGCATCATCCCTTCGGTATATTACGACCGAGACATCAGCGAGTATATCCAGGCAAGCAAGAGCAGCCACGGCAGAGGCGGCATGACCTCGAAGGCGCACACCGCCAAAGAGGTTGCCAACGCTGGCATCAAGGTCATCATCGCCAACGGCAACACGCCAAACATCCTCGTCAACCTGAAGGAACATCCGATGGAGACCCTCCACACAGAGTTTGTGGCAAGGCCAAAGAAGAAGTAACATCCTTATCTCTTACAACGTATCAAACCAAGCATAATCCCCTGCCATACATTCGGTTTATCCAAATATCAAAGAATTGCTCATTCAACGAATACTTGCCATGCATCTTTGTGATGACACCACTTGCCATCAATTGCTTGGCTGCATACTGATTGGCACTGGCAGAAGCAAGCTTATGTTTCTGGATGAATGCCGCAGAGGTAATCTTATCCACTTCGCCATCAGCCGCTATCGCATACAGCAAAGGTTTCTGTTTCTCGGGAATATTAGATAACAATTCCTGGAAAAGAGGTTCCTTGGAATCCACCACATTATTGATAACTTGCATCACCAAATCCATGGTACATGATTCGCCATCGCTCGTCATAGCAAACACTCCATTGAATGCCTTTTGCATTCCGTATGTATTTGCAAGAAGGGAGAAATAAGTATGTTAAGAGATTCACAACTTTGGATAAAAATTGGTAGAATATGTAGTCTGTTGGCAAAACGATTAGACATTTCACCCGAAAGAGCATTTGATATCTTTCAAAGAAGCAAAACTAACGAACTGCTTCATGACGAGCGTTCCTTGCTATATCTTATGGGAGACTTATACATCGTGGATAATGTCGTTATGGAATTACAATCAGCAGACAGTGTCTGCTAATTGTTTTCTACTATCATATCGGCAAAGGGCAGAAAGTTTCATCTATTGACAAACTTCCTACCCTTTTTCTTTTGTATATTCAACAAATAGTCGTACCTTTGCCACTACAAAAAAGTTGTAACATAAAAGATGCAATGGTGTATGAGACTAAACAGCAAGAAATTAGCTAATCCTTTCATCTATCAAGGATATGAAAGTCCTGAATATTTCTGCGACAGAGAGGTTGAGACCAAGACGCTGCTCTCCCACTTAAAGAATGGAAGAAACGTAACCCTCATCTCACCTCGTAGAATTGGTAAGACAGGTCTTATCAAAAACACCTTCTTCCATCTAAAGGAAGAGGAGAAGAATGCCGTGTGCCTATACCTTGACATCTTCACCACCAAGAAACTGAACGACTTTGTTGAACAACTTGGTGTCATGGTCATCAACGACATCGTTAGAAAGAACGCCTCGTTCATCGAAAAGACGATTGCCTTCTTCAGTGCCCTGCGCCCAGTGCTCAGCATGGATCCACTGACAGGCGAGCCAAGCGTATCCATCACGGTGGAACCTACGCAAGAAGACATTACCATCCGCAGCATCTTCAACTATCTCAACGAAAGCGGCAAAGAGGTATATATCGCCATCGATGAGTTTCAGCAGATAGCCGAATATCCAGAGAAAGGTACAGAAGCATTGCTCCGCTCATACATTCAATTCGACCAACACGTTCATTTCATTTTTTCAGGCAGCAAGCAGCACTTGATGGCTGAGATATTCGGATCTCCAAAACATCCTTTCTACCAAAGCACGGAGATGATGGGATTGAAACCACTGAAATGCAAAATCTATTATGACTTCTGCCAAGACTTCTTCAAGCAGAAAGGCGGCAACTTATCGAAAGACATCTTCGAACATATCTACCAGCAATTCGATGGACATACTTGGTATATCCAATGCATTATGAACCGGCTCTATGAATCAGAAAGCCAAGTTGACTGCATCGAGCAAGTCAACGCAGCTCTCCTTTCAATCCTTGCCGGAAGAGAACCACAGTTCGAGAGCATGACGCAATTCTTCACGGAAAATCAATTCGCTCTTCTCAAAGCCATTGCCAAGGAAGGCATCATAGCACAGCCGACTGCTGGCAAGTTCATCAAGGAACATAAGTTGAGCGGTGCCAGCAGCGTAAAGGCCGCATTGAAGGTTTTGGAAGACAAAGAGCTGGTTTATCGGACTAACGAAGGCTATATCATCTACGATAGATTCATGGACTTGTGGCTGAAGAGAGCATAACAGCCATAAGAACACTTTATCAAAAAGGCAACATGCACTTACACGTCAAGAACTTCATATAAACTTCCC
>DJOI01000044.1 GCA_002439605.1 Candidatus Segatella mututuai
GAAAGATATCATCAAAGATAACCCTGGCTTGAAAGGCCTTCGTTTTTCCATGAAAGGGTATGTTGAGCAAGAGTGGATGGAGAATGTGCCCTTGATAGCTGTCTCTGCCTATTTTGAGCGTTCATCCACATGCTAATCTTTTTGTTTGCGGAGTAAATCTCCGTTCTGTGTCATGGAATGGCCATTCCGTGTCTTGGAACGCACATTCCGTGACACGGAACGGAGATTCCAAGTCTTGGAATATAAAATATCCTTGGGAGATGGAAACTTTTCTTTATGAGATGTTTGGTTTTAGATAGTGCAGTCAGTGGTATGTTGGCTGAGAGAATACAGGCTCGCCCCTAACGATATTTCTTTTTCTTTTATTTTTTTGCGAAAATAACCTATAGCTTTTCGCTTTTTTTGCGACATTAGGAGTATAATATGATTTAACGTAATTCTAAAAACCTAAGCGTATGAAAACAAAGAGATTTACTACTTCGTTTTCCTTCTACTCGATTGCGCTGCCTTTTTTGCTTACAAATTGAAAGAAACAAGGATAAAACGTAAAAAAGTGGAAGAAATATTAGGAAAATTGTGAAACTTTTGCTAATTTTGCATCCGAGAAGAGAGATTAGTGTAATTTTTAATTAATATTTTTATGAAGATGCGACATCTACATTCTGCAGGGAACCGCAGTGTGGTGAGTTCCCTTTTCTACAGAATGCTGTTGCTATGTATGTTGGGCGTAATCTTGCCACAAACTACTTTTGCAGCGGACAATTCTGTTCAACAAAGAGAGGTTATCTCTGGTGTTATTACTGATGCCAACACCCAAGAATCTATCGTTGGCGCAAGTGTCATGGTGAAAGGTACCTCGATGGGTGCTGTTACCGATATTGACGGTAAGTATACCTTGACAGTTGAGAAATTCCCTGTTACGCTTGTTGTCTCCTATGTGGGTTATCAGAAAAAGGAGATAAAGATGACTTCTGGGGGGGGCAAATCATAACATTACCTTGTCGGAGGATAGCCAAATGATGGAGGAGGTTATCGTCACGGGTTATGGTACTTTCAAGAAATCGGCGTATGCTGGTTCTGCCGCCAACGTGAAAGCAGACAAAATCGCTGATGTGCCAACAGTGTCTTTCCAGGATATGTTGCAGGGTAATGCCACGGGTGTGCAGTTCTCTGCGTCATCAGGTCAGCCTGGTGCTTCTTCCAATGTGAACGTGCGTGGTATGGGTTCCATCAACGCCAGCAACACTCCTCTTTATGTCATTGATGGTGTGCCAGTGATGAGTGGTTCCATCAACTCATTGGATTCTGACTCTGGACTTGACATCATGTCTACCATCAATACCAATGATATTGCAAGCATTACAGTTATCAAGGATGCAGCCGCGGCATCCCTTTATGGTTCTCGTGCGGCAAATGGTGTTATCATTATTACGACTAAGCAAGGTCAGCAAGGCAAGCCTAAGGTAACCTTGCAGGCTGACTGGGGATATTCTGACTTTGCCATGGAATATCGTCCTGTGATGAATGGACAGCAGCGTCGTGAGTATATCTATAATGGTCTTTATGCTGGTCAGATTCGTAAGGGCAAGACTGAGGAGGAGGCTACAGAGTATGCAGATAAAAAGATAGATAATTATGCTCCTATCCCTTGGTGCGGCTTTGTAGATTGGAATGACATCCTGTTCAAGAAGGGTAGCCATCAGCAATATGAGGCTTCCATCTCTGGTGGTGCCGATAAGTTCAAGTATTATTCTTCCATCGCTTACCTCAAGCAAGAGGGTATCACCCAGCGTTCTGGATTGGAACGTCTGACGGGTCGCTTGAATGTGGATTACCAAGCCACCAAGAAGTTTAAGTTGGGTGCCAACATCTTGTTCTCAAGTGTCAACCAGGATGTGTATGGCGAGGGTTTCTCCTATACTTCTCCTTTCTATTCTTCGAGAAGTGCGGTTACTCCTTCCGACCCTGTTTATAATGAGGATGGTTCATGGAACCGTTCCTTTATTCGCATTGGTGACCGTAACCCGGCGCTTGCCAATGAGTATGATAGCCAGCGTGAGTATGTGACCCGTACTTTCAATACGGTCTATGGTCAGTATGAGTTTATCAAGGACTTGAAGTTTAAGTCTACTTTTAGCTACGACTATATCACCACCAAGGGTAAGGACTGGGCTGATCCTCGAACTTCCAATGGCGACAAAATCAACGGTGGTATGAGCAAGAAGTATTATGAGCGTAGAAAGATGGTATGGGGTAACCAACTCTCGTATGCCAAGACAATCGCTGAGGTTCACAACTTGGATGGATTGTTGGGCTATGAGATTGACGACCAGTACCGTGATTACCTCTCTGGTTATGCTACCAACTTTGCTACTCCTGACAAGAACGACATCTCCAATGGTAAGAAAACGGAGTCGGTTGGCGGAAGTGATACTCGCACGCGTATGGTATCTTACATCGGCCGTGTCAACTACAACTATGACAACAAGTATTTCTTGGGTGGTAGCTATCGTGTGGATGGTAGTTCTCGTTTGCAGCGTTCTCATCGCTGGGGTAGCTTCTGGTCCGTATCTGGAGCTTGGCGTATCATCGAGGAGGATTTCATGAAGCCAACATCGGACTGGTTGACCGACTTGAAACTCCGTGCCTCATACGGTGTCAACGGTACTCTTCCTTCTGATTATTATGGTTACTTGGCTTTGAGTAGCTTGAGCGATGGCTACAACGAGCAACCTGCCATCATCATGTCTCAGCTTGCCAATAACAACTTGAAGTGGGAGACCAACTACAACTTGAACTTGGGTCTTGACTTCGCCCTCTTCAATCGAGTGAACGTGACTTTGGAGTATTATCTTCGCAACACGAAGAACCTCTTGATGGATAGTCCTGTATCCATGACGACAGGTTTTAGTTCTTATCTGATGAACGTCGGTCAGTTGAGAAACCAAGGTGTTGAGTTGGAAATCAACTCTACCAACATCAAGAACAAGGACTTCGAGTGGAAGACCACTTTCAACCTCTCTCATAACACGAACAAGGTGGTCAATCTCGATGGCGACCAGACGGAGATAGTCAGCAGTACACAAATCCACAAAATCGGTTACTCCTATCGTTCCTTCTATATGATAGAGTTTGCAGGCATTAACCCTGAGAATGGTAATCCGCAGTTCTATAAGAACGACCTCTTGGAGGATGGTACTTATAGCAAGGAAATCACAGAGAATGCAGCTGAAGCGAAGTCTATCATGCTCGACAAGCATGCCGAGCCTACTGTGACAGGTGGTCTCTACAATAGTTTCCGCTATAAGTGGTTCGACTTGAGTTTCCTTTTCAACTATCAGTTTGGTGGGTTCTCCTACGACACATGGGCGCAGAAGACCGAGCATGGTGGTTATGACATGGAAGCTAATATCCCAACTTACTATGCAGACAGTTGGAAACAGCCTGGTGACATCACCAAGTATGAGCAGTTCTATGAGAAGAGTTCCAGCGTAGCCATGCACAAAATTACCAATAGCCGTCGCTTGCATAGCACCGACTATTTCCGCTTGAAGACCTTTACCTTAGGTTTTACTTTACCAAAGCAATGGTTGGGTTCTATCGGCTTGAGCAACGCTCGTATCTATATGTCGGCTAACAACCTGTGGACATGGGCTGCATGGGATTATTATGCCCCAGAGTCGGTAGTGAATGGTAGTTCTACCCAGAACACCCCACCGCTCAAGACAGTGACATTTGGTCTTAATGTAAACTTCTAAATGATAATGTAATATGAACAAGATATTAAAATATATGATGATGGGAGCTTTTGCCGTGACCTTGTCTTCTTGTGGCAATGACTGGCTCGACTTGGAACCATCTACTTCCGTTACGACCAAGGTGGAGACTCTCTCGGATGTGGAGTTCACGCTCAGTGGTATTTATAGCACCATGCAGAGTTCGGATGCTTATTCTGGACGTTTGGTCTATTATGGAGATGTGACCGGTGACGATATGCAGGCTGTCAGCTCTACCAAGCGCACGGCTAATGCTTATCTGTATGGCTTCACTAAGAGTAATGCACCTTCCTCTTATTGGAGAATCCCATACGAGATTATCCAGAACTGCAATGTGATTTTAGCAAATATAGACAAAATTGCAGTGAGTGACAAACAGAAAGCGACCATGGACGACTATAAGGGACAGGCTTTGGCTATCCGTGGTATGGCTCTCTTCGACTTGACCAAACTCTATGGTTATCCTTACACGATGGACAATGGCGCTTCCATGGGTGCTTGCATCGTGACGGATGTCTTGGAAAAGGATGCAATGCCACAGCGCAGTACCGTGGCTCAGTGCTATGATCAGATATTGAAGGACTTGGAGGCAAGTGTAGACTTGCTTGGTGAGGAATTCAACAAGGGTAAGTTCAATAAGTGGGCAGCGCTCACCTTATTGAGCCGTGTGTATCTCTATCATGGAGACAACGAGAAGGCTTTGAAAGCAGCCGAGGATGCTATCAAAGGCGCAGAACAGAAGAAGGTTGGCTATCACTTGTGGACTAATGAAGAATATCCTTTTGCTTGGGGCAATGATGCGAGTGCATTGAACCCAGGTGAGGTGCTCTTCGAGGTTGTCAACTTGACAACCGATTCTCCTGGCAAGGAGAGCTTGGGCTATCTCTATTCTCCATCTGGATATGCAGATGCTTGTGTGACAGTATCTTTCTATAATGAATTGCTGAAAGATCCTAATGATGTACGTAAAGATATCATCAATGTAGCTGAAAAGAAGGATTACTCTTCTTCCTCCATTTATGGTAGAGGTTATGTCAATAAGTTCCAACCACAACAGGGTGAGAATGTCGCCGATGCCAATATCCCTCTAATTCGCCTCTCTGAGGCTTACTTGAACGCTGCTGAGGCTGCTGCTAAGTTGACGGCAGCTGGCAATGATCATAATGCTGAGGCAGTCCAATACCTTGAGAAAATTGTCAATCGTGCTAACCTGGAAAAACACGTGGATGCAAGTGCAACGGTCACTGTAGACCAAGTTCTTGAGGAACGCAGAAAGGAACTTGTTGGTGAAGGACATCGCATGTTCGACTTGTTGAGAAATGGTAAGTCGATAGAAAGAAAGGATGAGTCTAACAAGGCGTTGAGCAAGACCAGTCACACTTGTAGCGATGAGTTCATGACCATTGGTCTTGACAACTACAAGATTGTCCTCCCAATCCCATTGGCAGAGCGCAATGTGAGCCATCTTCCTAACAACCCTGGTTATGGTGAGTAACCTAAGAATGATGAAGAGTAAAAAGTATGAAACTGAATCATAAGTTTTTTGCAATAGTAATGGTGATGTTGACGATGTTCAGCATCACCATTTCAGCTAAGAAGAACATAGTTGATGATAATAAGTTGTCTTGCGATGGACCATACGTGATTTATCAAGAGGATGGTCGTGTGCGAGTCGTTGATGTGACGGTAGGTGGCGAGATAAGGGATACTACCTACGCTTCCTTACCAAAGGACTTTATCTTGCATGTCGCCGACCATGAGGGCAATTATCCGTTCGACGTGAAGTTGCATCCTGTGGTCCGCCAACCTTGGAAGCAAGAGCCGGCAAAGAAGACTTTTGTGATGTCCGATCCTCATGGCCGTCTAAATTTGGTAGTCAACCTCTTGAAGGCAAATGGTGTGATAGATAGTCAGCTGAGATGGGCATACGGCAATAACCAGTTGGTGGTCATTGGCGACATCTTCGACCGAGGCTATGACGTGCCGCAAATCTTTTGGCTGTTCTATAAGTTGGAGGTTGAGGCTGCCGAGTGTGGTGGTCGCGTCACTGTGATGTTGGGCAACCATGAGCCGATGGAGTTGGCGGGTGACATGCGCTATGCAAAGCCTAAGTATAAGCTGCTTGCCGACAAGTTAGGGATGTCTTACCGCCATCTCTTTGGTGCAAATACAGAGTTGGGCAGATGGCTTGGCACTCGTAATGCCATTCAGGTGATAGGTCGCAATCTCTTCGTCCATGCGGGTATCAGCAAGGAATTTTATGACCGCAACCTTTCCATTCCTGTGGTCAACGATACCATCAGCAGCGTTCTCTTCATGAAGAGCAAGCAGCGCAAGGCGCATTCCGAGTTCTGTAAGTTCCTTTATGGCAATCGAGGACCTATCTGGTATCGTGGCTTGGTTTTGAAGTCCAAAAAATGGTCACCTTTGCCAAGCGACTCTTTGGATATGGTACTTCGACGTTACAACGTGGATAGAATCTACGTAGGCCATACGATATTTAAAGACATCAAGAAGTTCTACAAGGGAAAGGTTGTCGCAGTCAATGTGGATAACTTGGAGAACTACAATCACCAACGTGGTAGGGCTGTCCTGATAGATGAGGACAAGGTCTACGTTGTGGGTGACAAGGGTATCAAGCGCAAGCTATAGTCTCACGTAAAAGTTTTTCTTAGAAAATCTGTCATTCTGCCACTCATCCTTTCGAAATCCTTTTGTTTGTCGAGGATTTGGGGCGGTGGCAGATATTTTTTTGAAAGTTTATCTGCCACTTTTTTTGTTTCTTTGCCGATTACTTTGAAAATAAAACTTGTATTCAGCAACGATATAAAACAAAAAAGCCTCGCAAGTTTTTGGCTTGCAAGGCTTTGAATCTTGCGCTTCAAGATGGGCTTGAACCAACGACCCCCTGATTAACAGTCAGGTGCTCTAACCAACTGAGCTATTGAAGCATTGGTGCAAATAATCTCTCATTTGCGGTTGCAAAGGTAGTGACTTTTTTTTATTCTACCAAATTTTTTTTGGAAAAAAATGTGTTTTTGATGAAAAAACATTATTTTTTTTATTTTTGAGTCTCTTTTTAGGATATAAATGAGTATTTTTGTAGCCGAAAGACGTGCATAAGCGTCAGTTGTCATATTTGGAAATAAATAATATAGATGGTTAATAAATTATATGTAATGGTGCTCGTGATGGTGGTGTTCGCCATGCCAGCATGGGCGCAAAAGGAGAAAGACCATGATTTCGTGGTTGCTAAGAACATGGATGTCTTTACATCTATCTATAAAAATTTGGATATGATGTATGTGGATACTCTCGATGCTGACGAGGTGATAGGGAATGGCATCAATGCCATGTTGCGTAGCCTTGATCCGTACACGGAGTATTATCCGGAGTCAAAAGTAAAAGAACTCAAGAACATGCTTACGGGTAAGTATGCTGGTATAGGTTCTGTGGTGAGATACAACTATCAGTTGGGCTATACGGTTATCAGCGAGCCTTACGAAGGAATGCCAGCGCAGGAAGCAGGGCTGAAGAAGGGCGACATCATCTTAAGCATTAATGACTCTACCATGAAGGGTAAGGAGGTGAGTTACGTGAGCGACCGTCTTCGTGGTGAGCCTGGTACATCGTTTATCATCAAGGTGAAGCGTCCAAGTACGGGGAAGGTGCTGAAGTTGAAGCTCACCCGACGCACCATACAGATGCCATTTCTTCCTTATTATGGATTGCTGGATGGCGGAGTTGGCTATATCAATTTCAATTCTTTCACCGACCAGTGCGCCAAGGATGTGCGTCGTGCCTTTATCGACTTGAAAAAGCAAGGTGCCAAGAAACTCGTTTTCGACCTGCGCAACAATACAGGCGGTTCGGTGAGCGAGGCGGTGGGTATTGTCAATATGTTCTTGCCCAAGGATAAGATTGTCCTCACGATGAAGGGAAAGTTGCAACGTGCCAACAATGAATACAAGACCACAGTAGAACCTATAGACACGTTGATGCCTATCGTGGTGCTTGTAAGCGGAAATACAGCCAGTTCCGCCGAGATCCTAAGTGGATGCCTGCAAGATTATGACCGTGCTGTTATATTAGGTACGCGCACGTATGGGAAAGGCCTCGTTCAGACTACGATGGACTTGCCTTACAATGGACAGATGAAACTTACCATGAGCAAGTATTACATTCCCAGCGGACGATGCGTGCAGGCTCTCAATTACAAACATGCCAAAGGCGGATATGTAGAACATGTACCCGACTCACTTACTAAGGTGTTTTATACGGTTGGAGGACGCAAGGTGAGAGATGGCGGAGGCGTGAAGCCCGACGTGGAGGTGAAGCCCGACTCGTTGCCCAATATAGCTTACTATCTGGCAGGGGCACGTGACAGTAACGAGCTGATGCTCAACTATGAAGTGGATTATATAGCACGGCATCCTACGATAGCCCCAGCCAAGGACTTCGCTCTTACCGATGCGGATTATGGGGAATTCAAGGCTCGTGTGCTGAAAGCCGATTTCAAGTATGACAGAGAGACGGAGAAGTATCTGAGAGACTTGGTGAAACTGGCTCGTTTCGAAGGGTATTATGACGATGCGAAGCCTGAATTTGATGCCCTCGCCAAGAAACTGAGTCACAATGTGGCGAAGGATCTCGAATTTAATAAGCAGTACATCAAGCGCTTGCTTGAAAATGACATCGTGGCTGCATACTATTATCAGGGTGGAGCCATTCGTAACTCCTTGCGCTATGACAAGCAGGTGAAGGAGGCTGTCCGGCTGCTCAATGCACCCGAAGAATATAAAAAACTCTTGAGTCCCAACGAAAAAGAAGGCAAAATGGTACACAATTGATTAAAAATGTGCATGTTGTAGAATAAAATATTCAAAAAACTTTGGTCGAAAGCAAAAAAAATCGTAATTTTGCAACGTTCAGTGGAATGAGGGGCTCACAAAGAGTTCCTCATTTTATTTTAATAAGAAATATATGATAGATAAAAACGTCGTAAAAGAATTAGTTGACGAATGGCTCCAAGACAAGGAATATTTCTTGGTAAGCATTGAGATTAGTCCAGACGACAAAATTGTCGTAGAAATCGACCATGCCGATGGCGTGTGGATAGAGGACTGCGTGGCTCTGAGTAGATTTATAGAGGACCACTTGAATCGTGAGGAGGAGGACTATGAACTTGAAGTAGGGTCGGCAGGACTCGGACAGCCTTTCAAGGTGCCACAGCAGTACATCAACTTCATTGGAAAAGAAGTGGAGGTGCTCGATGCCGATGGAAAAAAGGTGAAGGGCATTTTGCATTCTGTAGATGGCAACGACTTCAGTGTGAGTGTAGAGGAGAAAGTAAAGGTGGAAGGTAAGAAACGCCCTGTAAAGCAGGACGTGCTGCATACCTATCAGATGGACAAGGTAAAATATACAAAATACGTAATAAGTTTCAAATAAGCTATGGCAGTAAAGAAAATGCAAGAAGAAACTGCGAGTATGATTGATACATTCCGCGAGTTTAAAGAAACCAAGAATATCGACCGTACTACGTTGGTGAGCGTACTGGAGGAAAGCTTCCGCAATGTGCTTGCCAAGATTTTCGGTAGTGACGAAAACTTCGATGTCATCGTAAATCCCGACAAGGGTGACTTTGAAATCTACCGCAACCGTGTGGTTGTGGCCGATGGCGAGGTGGAGAACGAAAACAAAGAGATTCCATTGACTGAGGCCCGCAAAATCCAGGCTGACTATGAAGTAGGCGAGGATGTGAGTGAAAAGGTTGACTTTAATAAGTTCGGTCGCCGTGCCATTCTGAACCTTCGTCAGACTTTGGCATCCAAGATTCTCGAACTGGAACATGATTCGTTGTACAATAAGTACAAGGATCGTGTGGGACAGGTTATTTCTGGCGAGGTCTATCAAGTGTGGAAGCGCGAGGTGCTCATTGTGGACGATGAGAACAATGAACTTATTCTGCCTAAGTCGGAGCAGATTCCTGCAGACGTATATCGCAAAGGTGAAACCGTACGTGCCGTTATTCTGAGAGTTGACAACGAGAATAATAATCCAAAGATTATACTCAGCCGTACTGCTCCCATCTTCTTGCAGCGACTCCTCGAGGCGGAGGTACCCGAGATTAATGATGGTCTCATTGCCATCCGACGCATAGCACGCATGCCAGGCGAACGTGCCAAGATTGCGGTGGAGTCTTTTGATGAGCGCATAGACCCTGTCGGAGCCTGTGTGGGTGTCAAGGGAAGCCGTGTGCATGGCATCGTGCGCGAACTTTGCAACGAAAACCTCGACGTTATCAATTACTCGAGCAATATCAAACTCTTTATCCAGCGCGCACTGGCTCCTGCCCAGATTACTTCGGTTAATATCGATGAGGAAAACCATAAGGCCGAAGTTTACTTGCAGCCAGAGGAGGTGAGCTTGGCTATAGGTCGTGGTGGAATGAACATCAAGCTGGCCTCTATGCTCACCGAGTACACTATCGATGTGTTCCGTGAAATCAATGAGGCGGATGCTGATGAGGACATCTATTTGGATGAGTTCTCTGACGAAATAGACCAGTGGGTGATAGATGCCATCAAGGGTATTGGGCTCGATACCGCCAAACAGGTGCTGAAGGCTCCACGTAACATGCTGATAGAGAAGGCAGACCTCGAAGAGGAGACTGTTGACAACGTTTTGAAAGTATTGCGTGCCGAGTTCGAGAAATAATAAATAAAAAGAAGGAGATAGAAAGTATAAATATGAGCATCAGATTAAACAAAGCACTACGTGAATTAAACATAGGACTTCAGACGGCAGTTGAATTCCTGGAAAAAAGAAAAGAATTGGGGGAGGTGAAAGCCGAACTGAACTTTAAGTTGAGCGATGAACAATATAAAGCACTCAATGATGCCTTTAGTCAGGACAAGGAAGTTCGTAACCAGGCTGAAAAGCTCTTCACGAAGAAGACAAAAGAGAAGAAACGTGCACCAGAACCTAAGAACAACCGTGCTGAGAGTATCCTCGAGTCAAGTCACCAGCAGCAATATAAGCCGTTGGGTAAGATAGACTTGGGACAGGTAGGCAAGGCTGCTGTTGCTCAGTCTGCTGCTCCTAAAAAGACAGAGGTAAAGAAAACAGAGACTGCTGCCGTCAGTCCTGCGCCAGTAAACAAAACTCCTAAGACGGAGGAACAACCTCGTCAGGTTTCTCCTGTAGTAGAAAAAATCAAGAAAGGTGCTGTAGAAGCTGTAGCAAAGCAGTCGGAAGTAAAGGCTGAAAGAGCAGAAGACAAGCCCGGAAA
Source organism: Candidatus Segatella mututuai (assembly GCA_002439605.1). Lineage (GTDB taxonomy): Bacteria > Bacteroidota > Bacteroidia > Bacteroidales > Bacteroidaceae > Prevotella > Prevotella mututuai. Next base: position 11,071 of record DJOI01000044.1, read on the forward strand.
AGTGGCGGCTAAGCCTGAAAGCAAGTCTGAGGTTGAGGAAGGCAAGATGGGAAAGCAGCCTGTTGCCGGTAAGCAGTCTGCCTCGACAAACACAGTCTTCACGCTGAAGAGTGAGCAGAAGTTTGCAGCCAATGAGCCTAAGGTCCTTGGAAAAATAGACCTTTCTACTATTAATCAGAGCACTCGTCCTAAGAAAAAGACCAAGGAAGAGCGCCGTAAGGAACGTGAGGACAAGTTAGCTCAACAGCATAGCGAACGCAAGAAGCGTGTACGCATCAATAAGGAACGTGTAGACATCAATGCCGAGTCGGCACGGGGCAATAATGGCAAGAACAACAATAATGGCGGCAACCAGAACAACAATGGTGGCGGTAAGAAGAAAAACAAGAACAAAAACAAGAATAATAATAAGGGAAACAACCAACGCCAGATTGAGGTTGATGATGAGGCTGTAGCACGTCAAGTAAAAGAGACTCTTGCTCGTTTGACTAATAAAAGTCAGAACAAAAAAGGTGCTAAGTACCGTAAAGAGAAGCGAGAGGCTGTGCAGGAAAAACTGCAGAAGGAGGCCAAGGAGGAGCAGAAGGAAAGCAAGGTGCTGAAACTCACGGAGTTCGTTACCGTAAGCGAGTTGGCTACGATGATGAACATCTCTGTTACTCAGGTCATCTCTACTTTGATGGGCGTGGGTATCATGGTGTCCATCAACCAGCGTCTCGATGCCGAGACAATCAACATGGTGGCTGAGGAGTTCGGCTTCAAGACCGAATACGTGAGTGCCGACGTTCAGGAGGCTGTAAGCGAGGAAGAGGACGACGAGAACGACTTGGTTCCACGTGCTCCAATCGTTACCGTGATGGGTCATGTTGACCATGGTAAGACCTCTTTGCTCGACTATATCCGCAATACCAACGTGATTGCTGGTGAGGCGGGTGGAATTACCCAGCACATCGGTGCTTACAGCGTGACACTGAAGAGTGGTCGCAAGGTAACCTTCCTCGATACTCCTGGTCATGAGGCATTTACAGCCATGCGTGCCCGTGGTGCACAGGCTACCGATATCGCTATCATCATCATCGCAGCCGATGACTCTGTGATGCCTACTACCAAGGAGGCCATCGCCCATGCGCAGGCTGCTGGTGTGCCAATGGTATTCGCTATCAATAAGATCGATAAGCCAGGAGCTAATCCTGACCGTATCCGCGAGGACTTGGCAAATATGAATTTGCTCGTTGAGGAGTGGGGTGGTAAGTATCAGTGCCAGGAAATCAGTGCCAAGAAAGGTACCGGTGTTCACGACTTGCTCGACAAGGTGCTCTTGGAGGCAGATATGCTCGACTTGAAGGCTAATCCTAATCGCCGTGCCACAGGTACCATCATCGAGTCTTCGCTCGACAAGGGTCGTGGATATGTTTCTACCGTATTGGTATCCAACGGTACCTTGAAGGTAGGCGACATCGTGCTCGCCGGTACTTCCTGGGGACGTGTCAAGGCAATGTTCAATGAGCGTAACGCCAATATCAAGTCTGCCGGTCCTTCCGATCCAGCTATCATCCTTGGTTTGAACGGGGCACCTACAGCAGGCGACCAGTTCCACGTGATTGAGACTGAGCAAGAGGCTCGTGAGATTGCCAACAAGCGTGAGCAGTTGCAGCGCGAGCAGGGCTTGCGTACACAAAAGCGCTTGACCTTGGGTGATATTTCTCACCGTATCGCACGTGGCGAGTTCCATGAGTTGAACGTCATCGTGAAGGGTGATACCGATGGCTCTGTAGAGGCATTGAGCGACTCATTCATCAAGCTTTCTACCGAGAAGGTTCAGGTGAACGTCATCAGCAAGGGTGTAGGACAGATTTCTGAAAACGATGTGATGTTGGCTTCTGCATCAGATGCCATCATCGTAGGTTTCCAGGTTCGTCCATCCGCAGATGCTCGCAAGGCTGCCGACCGTGAAGGTGTGGAAATCAACACTTACTCTATCATCTACGATGCCATCGATGACATCAAGAGTGCGATGGTCGGTATGCTTGACAAGGTGAAGAAGGAAATCGTCACCGGTCAGGTTGAGGTGAAGCAGACCTTCAAGATTTCTAAGGTGGGTACCATCGCTGGTGGTCTCGTTACCGAGGGTAAGGTACACGCCAAGGATAAGGCTCGTGTCATCCGTGATGGTATCGTCATCCGTACAGCCGATATTGGTGCCTTGAAGCGTTACAAAGACGATGTCAAGGAGGTTGTCACTGGTATGGAGTGCGGTTTGAGCCTCGTCAACTTCAATGATATTCAGGAGGGCGACATCATCGAGACCTTCACAGAGATTGAGGTGGAGCAGAAGCTGTAAAGTTTAGGAGTTAAAGAAGTTAAGACAAATGCTAATGTAGCAACATGTCATCTGAAAATAGAGAAGAAAGACCAATGTCTTAACTCCCTTTAACTCCTTGACTCCATTAGATAAATAAGGTAGGGATGAGCTGCAAAAGGCTTATCCCTATTTAGGATTAAAATAACGAAAGGTTATTCTAAATAAAATGGCAGAAATAGAGAACGGACAGAATCAGGTTGTCAAGGACGTGATAGACCAGAAATACGAGTATGGCTTCACGACCGACGTACATACCGAGATTATAGAGAAAGGACTCAACGAGGATGTTGTGCGCCTTATCTCGCAGAAGAAGGGAGAGCCTGAGTGGATGCTCGAATTCCGTCTGAAAGCCTACAATTACTGGAAGACGCTCAAGGAGCCAAAGTGGGGGCACGTGCATGTGCCACCTATCGATTATCAGGAGATTTCATACTATGCCGACCCTTTGGCGAAGAAGCCAAAGAACAAGGAGATAGACCCTGAGTTGGAGAAGACATTCGACAAGTTGGGTATTCCTTTGGAGGAACGTTTGGCATTGAGCGGCACAGCCGTGGATGCCATCATGGATTCCGTGTCGGTGAAGACTACTTTCAAGGATAAACTTCGTGAGAAGGGTGTCATCTTCTGTAGCATCGGCGAGGCTATCAAGGAGCATCCCGATTTGGTGAAGGAATATTTGGGAACGGTAGTTCCTTATCGTGATAACTTCTATGCAGCCTTGAACAGCTGCGTGTTCAGCGACGGTTCGTTCGTATATATTCCTAAGGGCGTGCGTTGCCCGATGGAGTTGAGTAGTTACTTCCGTATCAACGCCCGCAATACGGGTCAGTTTGAGCGTACACTGATTATCGCCGACGATGATGCTTATGTATCTTACTTGGAGGGTTGTACTGCGCCAATGCGCGATGAGAACCAACTCCATGCGGCTATCGTCGAGATTATCGTCAAGGATAATGCCGAGGTGAAATACTCTACCGTTCAGAACTGGTATCCGGGCGATGAACACGGAAAGGGTGGTGTGCTCAACCTCGTGACCAAGCGAGGCGACTTGCGTGGCGTCAACTCTAAGTTGAGTTGGACGCAGGTGGAGACTGGTTCCGCCATCACCTGGAAGTATCCTTCTTGCATCTTGCGTGGCGACAACTCACAGGCTGAGTTCTACAGCGTTGCTGTCACCAACAATTATCAGGAGGCTGATACCGGTACCAAGATGATTCACATGGGCAAGAACACCAAGAGTACCATCATTTCGAAGGGTATCTCTGCAGGTCATAGCCAGAACTCCTATCGTGGTTTGGTGCGTGCTACATCCAGTGCCGACAATGCCCGCAACTATAGCTCTTGCGACTCCTTGTTGCTTGGCAGCGATTGTGGTGCTCATACCTTCCCATACATGGACGCTCACAACGATACCGCTGTGTTCGAGCATGAGGCAACGACCTCGAAGATTTCGGAAGACCAGCTCTTCTATTGCAATCAGCGAGGCATTCCTACCGAGGAGGCTGTCGGCTTGATTGTCAATGGTTATGCCAAGGACGTGCTCAACAAGTTGCCTATGGAGTTTGCCGTGGAGGCACAGAAACTCTTAAGTGTTTCGCTCGAAGGAACAGTAGGATAATATAAAAAACACCGAATTCATCGGAAGAAAATTCTTGTAAATTATGTTAGAGGTAAAGAATCTGCATGCTACTATTGCAGGCAAAGAAATATTGAAAGGTATCAACCTGACCATCAATGATGGTGAGATACACGCTATTATGGGACCTAATGGTTCCGGTAAGTCAACCTTGAGCGCTGTGCTCACAGGTAACCCTCTTTATACTGTGACAGAGGGTGAGGCAATCTTCAACGGCAAGAATCTCCTGGAGATGAAGCCTGAGGATCGTGCTCGTGAGGGCTTGTTCCTCTCGTTCCAGTATCCAGTGGAGATTCCTGGTGTGAGCATGACCAACTTCATGCGTGCCGCCATTAATGCCAAGCGTGAGTATCAGGGCTTGGAGCCATTGAACACAAGCGAGTTTATGAAACTGATGCGTGAGAAGCGTGAGCTTGTGGAACTCGACAGCAAGTTGGCTCGTCGTTCTGTGAATGAAGGTTTCTCTGGTGGTGAGAAGAAGCGCAACGAGATTTTCCAGATGGCAATGTTGGAGCCTAAGCTCTCCATCCTCGATGAGACTGACTCTGGTCTTGACGTGGATGCCATGCGCATCGTGGCTGAAGGTGTGAACAAGATGCACACCGATAAGACCTCAGCCATCGTTATTACCCACT
>DJOI01000079.1 GCA_002439605.1 Candidatus Segatella mututuai
GTGCCTAAAGTGACCGCTTACTCTTGTGTCAACGCTCACCGACTGTCAGCAGGAAATCATAAACGAGGCTGGCTATACTGACTTGACTCGAAACTGCAATCAAATCATCGACTGCGCCATGCTTCTTTCTCTTGACTATATTCGTGAGGCCACAACCTATGCAGAGTCGTGTGGCGGTGGATGTTCGCCAGACTCTGGTGACTCTTCCGATAAAATATCATTATAATTTTATCGGAAGAGTCACTTGTGAAGAACGACCGCGACGACCGCAAGAACGACCGCGACGACCGCAAGAACGACCGCAACGACCGCAAGAACGACCGCAACGACCGCAAGAACGCCCTATATTATGAGTAAAGTTCTTTTTCGCCTTTCTCGGTTATCAGCCATTTTTTGCCATTAGATGATTTTACTATAAGTTCATCTTTTGCCATATTTACGAGGAGACGACCTATTTTTCGTAGCTTTTCGTCACGAGTGTTGTTTGCTGGAAAAACATGTTGTAGTCCTTCAAATGCATCTTTACGCCAAAATCCCATTTCGCCTGCATTATGTGCCAATTGAAGTAGTAGCTTTTGAATGCTATTTTCTGCAAGCCCTTTCTCCTTGGTGTAATGACCTATTTGGTTTGTCAACTTGGCAACTTTTAGAGATATGGTATAATGAGGTGCACGACCTTCTATCAAGCCTTTGTCATAAAGATGCTTGGCAGCTTCTTTAGTGATAGGATGATGCTTCTGTACGGCATCAAGCCAAAGGCATTCTTTAAGCGACAAGGACTGGTTGCTCTTTAGTAAGTTCGTATATTTCTCATCTATCATTTTTCCATAGATGGTGACGCCAACTGTACGATGCTCATTGTCGATGTCGTAATCTGGCATTGGGAAGAAACGATTTCGCTGTTCTGTGTAAATCTTCTTGATGCCACGTCCCACTGTATCTATCATATTGAAGTTGACCATGCCACGGCATAGGAATTCGTTGCGATAGTGGAATTGTGGTCCTTTGTGTTCCAAGGCATTCTCTATGGTACCAGGAATGAAACTACCTCCATTACCATAATATAAGGTGCTTGGTCCTTCCACGAAAACTATGCGCTGCTGCAACGTGTAATCTTGATGGGCGATTGCGTTATGTAATGCCTCTCGGATAGTGTATTCGTCATACTGCTTCATTGTATCAGGGAAGAGGGTTCCTCCTGGCAATTCACGCATTGTCTTATTACGGATTTTGCTCAATACCTTATCTACGGTCAAGATGAAAGGAATGGAGAAGTGTTCGTAGTCTTGCACGATGCCTTCTTCATCTTCCCAAGTCCAGGTGATTTGCGCTACTGCAGGATGAATCTTTTGGATGGAAAGAGGCTTGCCCAATAGAAGAATGGCTGCACGAGTGAGTTTGCCTTCTCGCATCATCATACTATTCGCCAAGAACTCTTCGGTATTCCAAGCATCTATTTCTTCAGCAGGAATACTTGAAGAGTGTACTTTTTTGAACATGACTTTAGCTGTAGCCACAGCCAGTTCGTCCAAGTCGTTTATGGTTGCATTAGGTACGAGTTGGGCAGTCCAATCTGGTATAGGTGGTTGTTGGCGGATTGCATCTTGCTTGGCTTGGTTCAGTGGTTTTAGGCTTTCACCGTCACGACCATAAGCCACACCTTTCCAATGCATCACTATATTGCGTGGTGATGCAGGAACTTGGAATAACAAAACACGTTTGCCTTCAACTTCAATAGGTATAATATCTCTGAAAATGAGGTTGTCAGTTGTATGTTGCGACATATCTTGTTTCAAACGGTTCAAGGCAACCTCACCATCTTTGAAGCTGGTACCAATGACTTGATGCTTTTTATCCCAAACGCCAAAGACTATCCAAGCAAACTCACGTTCTCGTAAGTTTGCTTCATTGCTAAGTGCAGAGAAATACTTTCCTAACTCGTCAACATCGAAGTTGGTCTCTGCCTTCTTGAACTCTACAACCTCATTTTCTGAGTGTTCCCAGAGTTTGTTGAATATGTCTATATATTTTTCCATTGCTTTTCTGCTTATATTATTCTTTCATGTACTTCTGTGGACAAGTCTTATAAATATATTGATAATATTCTCCAAGTAAGGAAAACATTCTTTTCATTTCTAGTAGTAATGGTTGCAAAGCAACTATAACTTCATTATGTTTTGTCCATTTTGTATATGATTCTGCTGCGTCTATTATAATTTGTGCCATAGGAACAAATATTCTTCCATGTATCTCATCTTCAAATTTAAGGCAATACATATTTTCAGCTTCGTTCTTTTGCAGATACATTTGCCGTATTTCTCCCCAATCAGAATGTATAGTATCCGACATCATTGCATATAAAGAATTGTAAAGTCCTTTACCATCAATCTCTTCTATTAATAGGCGCATACTTTTACCTCCAAAACTTTTTTTGAGATTCTCTAAATCTTTTAGAGTGAAGCCTTCTGCCTCTAAATCTAAAAGAAATTTATTATTTCTAACTTGGAAATACCCATCCTTCTTGTCTTTTGTTTCTTTATAGAAATTATATCTATCTTTGAACGAGTAAAGCCTATAATCTTTTTGTGCCTCTGCTCCATGTTCGATGAGATACTTCATTTTTATAAATGCTTCATAAATAATTCTGTATAGAATTAAATAAAGATGGGTGTCGCCCGATTTGTATGTATTGTAAAGGTCTTTGAAGAGTTTGACTTGTTTTATGAATAACCCAGCAATCGTAGCGTCATTATTTCCAAACAATGTAACATAATCTTCGTATGGGTCTATGATTTTATTAAGGACAAAAATAGTATTATCTACTAATGGATAAAGTAGTTTATCATCTTTATCCATTAGTGGGGCAATATCTTCAATATTCTTAAATTTTGAAAATGGTGTAACCATATTAATATTCTTTTAATTATCAAAACCAAATTTATTCCATGCTTCGAGGACGAGGCGTTTGGTGCGGTATTCTCCGTACTGGCGCAGCTCGTTGTCTTTCAGCACACGGAAGGTCTCGTTGATGCAGCCTTTGCCACAGACATCTTCTGGGTCTAAGATATAACGGAGATCTTCCGTGTTTAGTCCATAGAGATGGGCGAAGATGGCATCAAGCTCGGCTTGAAGGACGGCTCTGCGCTCTGGATTGTATATCCATGGCTGCTGTGTGCCCAACTGTGGCAACTCGGCACGCTGCTCCTCGTTCATCTCTTCCCATAGCTCTGATGACCAACCATCCAAGTCGTGGTTGAAATAGCATAACTCGGCTACTCGCTTCACGATTTGCCTTTGCATGGCGGATGGGATTTGGTCGGGGGTGAGGACTGGAAATTGTTTGACAAAGAATGTGCTCATATTGATACCTCCAACTTTTTGTCTAACGGCAAAGTCGAAAACTAATGAGGACATCATTGCGCAAAGCGAAGCCACGGGCATAGTGCCACGCTCCGCGTAGAGGAGCGTGGCACTATGCCCAACGCCGCAGGCGTTGGGAATAGTTGAACATATGAATGTTCTGATGTCGACACTTCGAGCTACACATCTATAAGCAAGCATCCACTTATGCTTCCATTCCCAAGCCACATTTCCCTCCTTATCATACCTTACCAATCTGTCATTTACTGCCGACAAAGGAACCCAATACCACGGCATGATGCAACTGTCGGGATTAGCCAGTTCTGCCTCTGATGGCATATTGATGGAATTTGGTCGCTCGCCTTCCGTAGGCCATGAGCCATAATGATGGTTGTAGTGCCAAATCATCTTGCCCTCATAAAGTGGCACGTATGTTTCGCCTTCTGTCGTTGTGAGAGTGTTGCCATCCAATGTCGCTCCTTGTTCCGTCAGTTGGGCGTACGTTCGGAAGAGATAAGAGTCAGTTGACATATTGAACATACTTCCGAATTTAACATTCCACGGATTATCGCCATTTTCTTCATTTAAAAGGATCGTACTATTGCGATATATTTTTGCTGTAATTACAGCGTCATAACTAGAACGGAATACAGGACAAGTTTTTGTATTTGGATTGAGGCGTGCAAAGTCATCCGTTCTCAACGTATAAATACGTCGAGGATCGAGCAAATGGTCAATACGTGTAAGATAGAAACCACCACTGACAATACGAGGGGTGTCTTGAGCCTTACCTGCTGTGATAAGGCAGAACTTGAACATTCTGTGAATGTCAAATAAAGCCTCTCTGTTCTCAAAATCATACAGCGAAATGAGTCTATTCTCTTTTATAAGTTTTGAGAAGAAGTATTTGTTGCTGTCATTCACTGCTATTCCTGTAGGAAGCACGAGCCCCCATGCCTCTTTTGAGAAAGAGAGACATAATTCTGCGAACAACGACGAAAGTTCAAGTTTTCCAACTGCTGTGAGTGGGAAGCGACCAGAGTTCTTAACAAAACAGCTTTGGCTTGTCAAGTCATTACTTGCTTTTATGAACTCATTGTAGAGTTTTGTATCTGTTGTTTGAAGCTCAGCAATCTTTTCCTTGCGTTCTGCTTGGTTAGCTGCCTTGACAATATCTTCGTTTTTGCCTGCAAACCACTTCTCTTCCTCCATTTGGAGTTTATCCCAAGGCGGATTACCGCACATCACGTCAAATCCCCTGTTGGCGGCAAACACCTCAGGGAACTCCACGCACCAATGGAAGAAACGCTGTTCCAATGCCATGCGTCTTACCTCAGTCTTGAAATCTTTGGATAGTTCACGATAGTATGTAGGCAATGGCTTGCCTTTTTCAAGGCATTCCATCGCAGCGATTTCTTGGAGCGCACGCATGACGGTCTTAGTGTATGGCACCTCTGCTTCCAATCGATAGTTGCCGTTTACCCCTCCATCTTCATCTATCAGTTCATCACGCTTGACAGTTTTATAAAAAGCATAGGTATAGATGTCGCAAGCACAGCGCAGACAATCCACACGTGCCGATGCCATCAGTTCCTGCCAACGTTCCTGCTTGATGATTTCCTGCTCCAAGGTGTCTTCTGGCAAGTGGTTGATAAATCGAATCTTATCAGCCAAGCCAATCTGTGCGGCGGAAAGGTTCTCAACGCCAAAGGAATCTTCCAAACCGAGTGTTAACTCGTCATCGGAATTACCATTTGCACCCTTAATAGCCTCTTGGTTCAACTTCTTCAATGCTTTCAGAGTATCCTTGTCTTCTGCGGTCAAAGCCTTGTCGGGTACGCCATCAATGAGCATTTGCAAGTTGGAAACTCCAAGCACGGAGTTGCCGCAACGGATATGGTGGTCGAGGAATGAGAGTGGCTTGCCGGCGCAATAGCCCTCAATCCACAACACCACCTTGCACAGTTCCACCGCATCAGGATTGTAGTCCACGGCATAGACACATCGGGAGATGACCTCACGAAGTGCCTGACGATAATCCAAGGATGCAGGGTTGTCCTCGCCTGTCCGAAGGGTACAGATGTACCAGGCAATGGTGCGAGCCATCGCCAAAACGATATGTCCCGAGCCACTTGCCGCATCGCATACCTTCATGTTGAGCAAAGCTTTCACTTTCTCCTCCGTGGTGGCACACTTGGATATTTTTTCCTTGATGACAGGTTCAAGGGTGGTCTTGATGAGGTTCTGCACCAAGTCAGGACGAGTGTAATAAGAAGAGGTGCTCTGGCGGTCCAGTCCACCCACGAAACCAAACTTCCAATCAGTGGAAGCAACGCCCGGCTGTACGAATGGGCGCATTTCGAGAATGCCCTCATACACAGAACCAAACTCCTCGACATCAAGTGAGGAATAATTAATCTTAACCAGTTGCTGGCGCTCGTCGGTAAACTCATTGAGTGCGGAAAATGCGGCGAGCAAATCGGCATTGCTTACTTGGCATTGCTTGAGCCAATGAAGTGTTTCCGTACCAAAGAGTATGCCACCCAAAGGTTTGATACCTAATTTCTCGCCAAAGGTGTCTGGCTCAAATAGATGGAAGGTGTCCATCAATCCTTGCCATAGGTCGGAATATTGGCGTTGTCTGAGATATGACAATTCCGAGAGATGGCGTAAACGGCTTGCCGCATAGTATTTCTTATAGATGTCCTGCCATTGGCAGAGCTGTTGGTAGTCGGGTGCTTCTGGAGAGTCCGGAATCTGATACACCAGTCCTCTCTCCTCAATGATAAAGAGGAAGAGAAGGCGATAGATAAAGTGAATCAATTCCTTGTTGAGCTTGGTGGCATCCATCGTTCCGTTGGTGAAAGCCTCTCGCAAGGCATCGTTGCCTTTGCCTTCGGAAGTCAATACGGCATTACCGATGGTCTCCATCGTCTTTTGTACGGCAAGCGACAGACCGTTGCGGATGCGGTTGCCCGACTCAATGCTCATGTTGAACCAACGCTCCATGACACAAGGCTCGTCGCCGCTTGTGCGGAAACGAGAGGCATGAAGCAAACGGAACATGAGGCAGAACTCCGTATATTTGTCTTCCTCCAACATGCGGCGAAGGTCGAACTCAATATAAGTGAGCTTGACTAACTGACCCGAGTTGCGAATCAATCGCAGAATCTGACCGTTGCTGATGATGCCATACACATTCTCTGTGGCATTGAGATATTCGAGCATGGTGGCATGGGCAGATTTCTTGCGCATACCACCCTTGGCACGATAGTCGAGCGAGCACTTGTCCAAGGTGGCAATGCTACCATCCGTGCTAATGTTCTCGCCAATGATGATGAACGGCATCTTACCCAATTCTTGGCAGGTATAGTTGATGTCGTAGTTGGTTCCTGCCACCTCGATGTTGGTGGCTTGGCGGTCGAGTGTATAACCAAGGCTTTGGAACAGACGCTCCATGAGGTCACGGGCACGTCGGGTGCCGTATGGGTCTCGATCAACCAAACGTTCGTTGCCAGCACGTTCCTTGTAGAAATTCCAGTCGTTGCGTAGGCTGCTCCATACGTAGTCGATGGCAGCCGAAACGGAAATGTCCATTCCGAAATCTTGGTCACGATTACCGTTAAGCGTGTTGTCACGCTCTATATTGTGAAGGATGTCATCAGATAGAAGATGACCATATATATGAATACTTGTATAGTCCATATTTAAAACTTATATCTTTGGTACGAATAAATAAGCCGCAATCACATCCATTGGCAATACAGGTTCTACCACTTGATATTCCGATGCCTTTAGATAGGTGCGGTATTTGGCAAAGGCATCCACCAGATGTGAGGCTCTTTCAAGAGCTATTTCATCTGTATGCGTACGTAGCTCCTGCTCATTGGCTATCCAACGGATGGCATTGGAGAAAAGAGTCTTTTGGGTAGGCATGTCCATATCGCCAGAGGCTTGCGAGTGCAAGAACAGTTGTTTGGCTTCCTTTTGTGTGAGGAAATCATGGTTGTCTATCTTTCCACGATAGCCCACGAATATCATCTCTTCACCTACCAATTCACGGTTTTCCACCTTTTTGTCTCGGATAACGCTGCGAACACGCATCAATAGGATGGTGGTACGCTTTTTCACCTCCTCTGTTTCCATCACCAAGGCTCGGCAGGCTCCCAATTCGCCACCATTGACAGAGTCATTGACTACTGCACGGCTTAAATCCTCCACGAAGGTGTGATTACGACCGATGTACATGTAGTGTTTCGGAGTTGGAGAAGCAAAAGATATGCGTACAAGTCCCTTGGCGGTAGCTTTGTCCTTGAAATAGTGACGCAAGTTGGCTGGCAACTCCAAGAGTTGGAAACTATAGCATAAAGGTATGTTATCATTATGGACGCTTACACCTATATGTAGGAGCTGTTCTACTACGAAATCACAAGTATCTTCCACACCACCTATAACAGATTTTGCCTCTTCCAAGGAGTTTTTGAGACGAGTTGGATCCATCTGCTTATTGTTGTGAGCAAAGTAGGTATGGGAAATTTTCTCGTTCTCTTCCATCTTCTTGAGCTGGATTTCCAATTCCTCATCCTGCTGCTTCTTCCATTCAGGGTCGTTGTCGAACAAGGACTGTTCCATATAGTCAGTTCGAGTCGGAACTTTAGCATCAAAGATACGCTGCATAATGTTTTCCATCAGCGAAGCGTCATTGTCGGCGATAGGCAGATAGACACCTAACTTCTTGCGAATCTCCTCTTGCTTCTTGTACAAGACATTGAGCACGATGTCATCCACAGGGTTGTTCTTGGCGTGAAGGGTTGACACCAAAACATCATGGGCTGTTTGTCCGAAACGGTCGATACGACCATTTCGCTGCTCCATGCGGTTTGGATTCCAAGGCAAATCGTAATGGATGACTGCCTCAAAACCTTGCTGCAAGTTGACACCTTCAGAAAGGCAGTCGGTGCAAACCAACACATGACGGTCTTCCTGCGACAAGGCATCAATCTTCATCTTGCGCTCTTCGTCAGCCAATCGGCTGGTAACAACACCCACGACAACTTTCTTGAACTTCTTGTTGCTCTCCAAATGTTCTTTGATGTATTGCCCAACATATTCTGCTGTTTGTATGTATTGACAGAATACGATAGGGTTCATGCCACTGTCAAGAGCGAACTTAACAATGTCAAGGGCTTGCTTCACCTTCTCGTCCGAGTCTGTCTCCTTGATATGCTCCAACTGCTTGATGAAACTCTTGAACTCCTTCTTGTCGGTAGAGTTCGTAGTTTCCAAAGCCTCCGGTACAACATCGTCGGCATTCAACAAATCCTTCAGTGGGTCGTTGAACACATATACCTGCTCTGACTCATCGTCAGTATTTGCGGTTGATGAATCTTCTCTTTTGTCAATTTTGTTTTGCAACATACTGATACCTGCATCAGGGCTTGACATCACGCCACGCATCAATGCCAGCAAGTCCCAGTAGATGTAGCGTTGCTTGCGCTTGTCTGCACCCGATACCTTTTGGATACCATGCTTCACGTACTCAATCAAGCTACCTAACAAATTGCGATATTCTGATGCATACAAATATTCATCTTTGTCAATATATACACGCTCTGGGAATACCACTTCGTTATCTAAGTACTGCTTGATGTCGGCACGGCGACGTTGCACGAAATAATGAGACAATTCCTCACGCTCTGTGGCGGTTTGAAGCTGATAATTTTCAAACTTCGGATTCAGCAATCCTATGAGCGACTGGAACTCTTCGCTTTGACCACTATGTGGGGTAGCAGTCAGTAATACCAATTGCTGTTCTGGCTTGTTGGCTAAGTCGCAGAGTAAGCGGTAGCGTTGTTGTTGGTATTTATTGGCACCCGTAGGCTTAGCACAGGTATGTGCCTCATCGACTATCACGAAGTCGGGACAATGGTCGAGGAAGATGTTTCGCTTATTACCTTGCTTCACGTAGTCGATGGAGATGACTTGGTACGGAATATCACGGAACACATTCTGGTCTGGACGTAGTTTCTTCTCCAAACGACTAATGGTAGAAGAACGAATGATTTCCGCATCCAACCCGAACTTGTCCTTAATCTCATTCTGCCATTGCTCACAAAGATGTGGCAAGCAAACAACCGCAAAACGAGTAATCTCGTGGCGGTCGAGTAATTCCTTGGCAATCAACAATGATTCCAGTGTTTTGCCAATACCCACGTCATCGGAAATAAGAAGTCTAATCTTCTCTTGTTTGAGGGCAAGAATCAATGGAACCATCTGGTAAGGGCGTGGCTCAAAAGACAGCTTTCCGAGGCACTGGAATGGTCCTGCTATATCTCTGAAAGACAAACGGCAAGCATTATAAAGCACCTTTGCCGATGCCTTATAGCTATTCTTGCCGATGTCGTCGGATGTCGGGCGACAGAAATTGTAGGAATGAATCTGCAATTCATCCCCATAGAGTGGAAGGTAGAGACCGATGGTCTCATCATCAGTTCCTCCCAATGGCTTTATAATCATGAGATCATCCTCTCCGGATTGTTGAACAACCCAAGGACGATTTCTAAATTCTATCAATGTACCAGTCTTGTAGTCCATATCGTTTATTTTACTGGGGTGAATATATCTGAGTATTCGCTGATGAAGTCAGCCAACGGTGTGGCATAGTGCCAAGCCAACACTACGAAACCGGCATCTTCGAGCACCTCACGTTTTTCTCTGTCATCTTGTTGCACGTCAGGTAGGTCATGTGGAGTGCCATCGCAGAATATAACAATGCGGTCGCCATACATAAAGTCTGGTTGCACATAATATTCTTCAGGGAACATCGGTTGTGCCTTGTCTGGCAAACGCAAGTGATGGTCGTGAAGATACTTCAAAAACTCATACTCCGTAGAGCTGTTATGGTCTCTTGCTGCCTCTAATGCCGCATATTGTTCATCGTAACTGAGCGTTTGTCCTGCACTATGAAGTTCTACTTTAGCCTCTTGCATCAATTTTAGAGTTCTATATATCAAGCGAATATCAATTTGCTGATGATACGGCTGGTTATAGTAGTTGAGTAGATTGGAGTAATCTGCAGGAGTCAACTCGTTGATTTCTTCTTGTGTCAACTCTGGCTTGTTGAAGCAAATGTCGTATGCTCTCTGAACTACCTCCCGATATGCCTCGGACTCATGAACAAGGCGGCTAAGTACACCAAGTGAACCTTCTGCATTCTCGTAGATAAGAATGTTTGGTGTAGTTCCTTCACCCATTACTTCTGCTCCCATTTCGCTGCCTTCTATTTGGAACACATCCTCGATGGCTTGCTTGAAAGCATAGAGGAAGGTACGTACCGCCTCTTTCTTATCTAAGAGCAATGCTTTAAGAGGTTGTATGTATATGGCATTGGCTGTTGTCTCCGTAAATAGCTTGACGAACTTAGTGCGTTCAGCCTCTTCTGGATTCTTGTCAGCTTCTTCCTGTATGCGTGCTAGTCGTTCGTTGCTTATCCAGTCGCCAGTCTTAGTATCGAATGCAAAGCCATTGGCATTGTTATCGTTGCGTGATTCCAAGATGTAGGTGAGACGGCAAGACGGAATATAACGAATGTTTGCCAAATGCTCACCATGTGGAGAGAGCAACTCACACTCGCTTATCTGGCGTGGGTCGTCGCTTGCAAAGAATGTCTTGGTCTGATAGTACTTGCGCGAACGCTCCTCCTCTTGGCAGGTTATCTTCTCGGTTTCTGTCGCAACCATATCTTGTGCCTCAATACACATACCAGGAATAAGCTTTACAACTCCATCCAACGACTCACCTGTAATAATGTCGGTATGATGAGTCGTATTCTCCTCGTCCTTATATACGACACCAGTCTTTGGATTGTAGAAGAATTTATGAGGAAGAACTTCCGACAATATCTGCATTCGGGTGACACGGAATTTTCCACCATTATTATATATAATGTTCTGTGGACCGAACACGCTTAGGGCAAGACGCTTTGGACGACTCAGATATTCCACCTTGTCAGACTTATATTGCAGCAATGCTCGCTGTGGCAACTTGGTGAAGTTATACCCTGGCAAGAAGCCCTCACTTGCCAAATAACGATAAGGATAGAACTCGTTTTCTTCTTTATTTTTATCTTGGTTTACACCGAGCAACATATCACGAAGACTTTCACCACGCAGCTGCTTGATGTGGGCATCACGCTTCTCTTTCGAGTTCTCGCCATAGATGCGATTTTTGATGACAAGGTTTGCTTCCTCAATCTGTGTTTGCGCTTGCTTATAGAGAGAGCGCCAACGGTCAAGAGCTTTGTCGAAGTCGTGCTCATAATTCGTGAGAATATAGTCCAACCAATGTTCGGTAAACCAAACGGGTTGTTCATCCTCCATGCGCCCTTTCAAGAACGTATCATTCATGATTTGTTTGAATACTTGCTTAATCTGTTCCTTACGTTCTTGGGTAAGTTGTAGGGCTATGCGAACTTCATCCTTCAAGGTGATATTGTTGATGTCGTCGTAATTCACCAAGTCTTTAATGCCATCAGACAGTTCTTTGATAGGGCATAAAGACAGGATGGTGGAGTGGAGATGAGTGCGGAACAATTCCTCGTTGACCAATTCCATTCTTGGTGCTTTCACTTCACCCTTAACCATCTTCTCTGGATGACTCAAATAGTAGTTCTCATGAGAGTTGCGTGGACGGCAATAGGTGTAAACTAATGCCGCCTGCCCACTTCGTCCGGCACGGCCAGCTCGTTGAGTATAGTTGGCTGGTGTTGGTGGCACATTACGCATTCCGACGATGGACAAATCTTTGATGTCGATACCCAACTCCATGGTAGGAGAACAGTAGAGTACAGGGAACTTGCCTTCACGGAAGTCCTGCTCACGTTGCTCGCGGTCTTCCTTCGAAACCTGTCCTGTATGATCTTTTGCCTCCAAGCACACATTCTTAAGTGGTATGTTTTGATAGAACTGCTGAAAGTAATGGTTAGGCTCTTTTTCCAGCCAATCGCCTCCATCCAAAGTACGGAAACGTACTAAGTCACGGCGAATATGTTGTTTATCACCAGCCTGCCATAAAAGGCACCCGTAGTCGAGTTGGTAGGTGCCATTATCAGATATGATGAAGTTGGACAAGGCTTCGAAAAGTCCTGTCATATATTTCGTGTATGCTTCTTCTGTAGTAATGGCACGTCCTGTATTCTTTTCTATATAGTCACGAACGAATATACCCAATTTACTTCTATAGCCTCCACTTTCCAAATTGTATGAATTTCGTCTGCGAGGATTGGTAATAAATAACTCTTTAGCTTCCTCTATCTTGTCGCTTTCATCAAGTGTCCAAGGTGCTTTCAGATATTCTCTTACAGCCTTTGTTGTGTCTTTGACGGCTTGAAGAGTTCTCTCACTACTATAGATGCAAAGTTTGTGACGCAGATAATCGAGGATTTGGGTGATGAATTCTTCTTTTTGCTCATCATCCAATCCTTCTAACTCTGGTATGTCATAGAGACGTTCCGAATCATTCTCGCCAGTGATTTCCTCATGGAGATATTTATAACCGATGTTTAGCAATGCGCAATCTTCGAGGTTTGGCATAATCACAGTCCAGTTTCCTGCAAGGTCATCATATATAATAGTAGAGAGATATCGCTCCATGATGTTTTTTACATCATTGGCACGACCTCCACGAAGTCCTTGACGGATAGAATAGTCATTCACTTCAAGATGAAGATTGTCCAAAACCATTCTTGCAATCTTTGTATTATCGATAGGTTCGGTCGCATCTTTGATGGCATTCCAAATGGCTGAGCGTATTTTGCCAATGCGTATGAAGTCATTGAAGTGACCAGCTTGCAATGCAGCATCTTGGCGAGCATCGACAAAGGTCAGAACTTTTCTATCGCTTTGCTCAATGCCCATCTTCTGCATTAGGACAATATCCTCGTATGACAATACTGTTGTGGCTGTACTTCTACCTTCGCCGCCGATTCTTGAAAGTTTAGAATATTCTGATTGTTTTCCTTTATAAGCAACACGAGCTGTAGGATCGTACATCAATGGTGATGGTACGAAGATTGCTTCCATATAGCCCATACCATCTATAGGCTCTGTAGGACTATAAGCACCAGATTGTGTCACATATACCTTTTGGGGAATACGTGATTCGTATGTTTTCTTCAGTTTTCGTACTCCTTTCTTATTGATGGAGTACCAATCGGAAGGTATATCATCAGAATTGACATCCAAAATATAATTGTTGATGTCTTCTCCTGTGTGAGGCAAAATAATATATCCGTCATTGACATCGCTATCACCATCACCTGTGGCATAGCCATCAAAGTTTCTTGGCATGATTTGGCTGCCATTTATCTTGATGACATAAAACTCGTGTCCACTTAGACGACTAAAAACAACGGGGTAATACATAATCTTAGTATCACCATGTGATAATTCTTCACAATAGAGTTTTTCTTTTATGGTGATTTGACGATTGGCTTGCTCACCTATAGTAAGATATACATTGCCAGTTTGTCGGATGAACTGATGCACTTTGTATGGAAGAACAGATACGCCCCTTTGTTGGTTAAGAATATTGCACCAATTAAGTACATCAATAATATGCTTTTGACAGTTGGCAAGTTCTTCTCCAGTTTTAATGCTCAGTTGCTTAGCTATGTCTTCAATGGACATAGGCTTTCCTCTGAAATATTTACCCTCCTTCTTCTTGTATTCGAGTGCTATGTTTTGTTCCAACCAAATGGCAGTCGGGTATCTCTTAGCATCATCGATATTTGTAGAATCAGGTATGGGATTATTGATGCAATTACGTAATTCTCCATCAGAAGGCTCTTCGTCTGACAAACCTATTGCAAGAGTTTCATCAATGACTTGTTCTTTTGAGTATGAACTACCAAAGATGCAAGATGCAACTTCAGCAACTTTTTCCCTTTGTTGGCTATAGCTCATGCTGTCGTCGGCAACCATAGTTGCAGATGTGCCGAAGCAAAGGACATGACCTACAGCTAACGATTTGATTCTTCTTATAAGGAATGAAACATCGCTTCCTTGCATTCCACGATAAGTATG
>DJOI01000078.1 GCA_002439605.1 Candidatus Segatella mututuai
GAAAAAAAGGTGAAAAAACTTTGTTGTTCCGATTTTTCTTTGTAATTTAGCCGCATCAATCGTGAAGCTTAGGGCTAGGTGCGATATTATTATCAATTTAAAGAATATTGTAGTTATGGGAAAACAAACGATAGATACATACAAATTGACTAGCATGGAGGAACCTTCTGATGAGATTCTTTCTCAACTGATGAAAGAAGTGGCTGAAGAGGCTAAGCGTAAGGGCGACGAGGCTAATCGTAAGTTCTTTGATGGGATAGCTATGCAAATGAAAGTGGAAATGCAGGATTGGAATAAAAGAAATGCGATATGAATGAAGCGAAAATCCATAAGCCAGTCTTGATAGTGATAGCCGGACCTAATGGCTCCGGCAAGACTTCCGTAACCTCCAAACTATTGCATCATGAATGGATGGAGGATGCAATATACGTCAATCCTGATATCGTGGCTCAAGAGAAGTTTGGCGATTGGAACTCTCCCGAAGCGATTATGCAGTCGGTGAAGTATTGTGAGCACTTACGTGAGAATCGCCAAGCGAGTAATGGAGGGTGGGCATGATGTACCTATCATGAAGATTATTTCTCGTTATCAGAAATCTATCATAAATTGTCGCAAAGCAGCTCAATATGCAGACAAAACTTATCTTTATGACAACTCGATAGATAATCAAGAGGTAACACCCTTGTATCGTATGAACTTCGGCAAACTTGCGAAGCAGTACGTGGAGGATTTGCCAGAGTGGGCAAGATTGATATTGGAGGAGTAAAACATACCGACCTTAGAGTTTGCCTAATTTAGCGTAATTTTCTTGAAAAAAGTTGCTTGATGGATGCAATATTAGGGGGGCGAAGCGTTTAATAGATAGAAACGAATAGTATTAACATTAAAAACGATAGCTTATGAAACGAAAGTTTTTCTATTTTGTGATGATGCTCTTCGCCTTGACGATGATGGGGTGTAGCGACGATGACAAGGGCATCTACTTCACGGAAGATGAAGCACAGGGTGATATTCTCACTGGCAAGCAAGTGGGTATCAAGGACAATACGCTCAATGTCTATACCACGGAGCAAAACTCGGTGAATGTGCAGGGGGCATCGGGTAAAATCTCTGCTACTTCCGATGATGAGGGTATCGCCAAGGTTGTAGCTTGCGATAACACAGATGAGAAGCGGGTACATGTCCTGGGCGTATCTGTCGGCAAGACTAAGATTACCGTGACAGATGAGAAGGGCAATTCAGCCCAGTTCATTGTCAATGTGGATGATGTGGAGAATGCATGGAGTGGGGAAACTCCTATAGAAGTGATAGATGTAAAATGTAGGGTGGATGGAGTTTCCAAGGAAGATTCCGCTGCGATAGCTTCCGAGGCTATCGCCCAAAACAAGTATAAGTATTTTCTGATTCAGTCTCGTTCTTATGAACCTTTCCACATTAGGCGTTTGAAGATAATGGATGAGCAGAAGAATGTTCTTGTGGAGGGACTTTTCTATGGTGAACGTGATAGCTCTTTAGGAATAACCACCTATTACGTAAGGGAGTATAAGGGTGAAACTATTTTGGAGAGTTTCATTATCATCCCTTCTCGTTATTTCATATTTGACAGGACGAAACAATATAAGGAAAGGTATCCTTCTGTGAAACGAGTATTGTTGGGATTGGAGGTTCCAGCTCAACCAAGATGTTAAATATGAATTAAAAAGTCCTTTCACACTTCTTGCATCTTTCTTGATTGACAGATGCTTAAGTGTGAAAGGACTTTTCTTATTCGGCACTATTCCCATTCCTCAGCCTCTTGCAGAGCGGAAGGGTGAGCAAGAGACAGAGGATGGCGCCGATAACCATGACGATGCTCGATGTAACCTCTATCTGTCCGAGGGCTACGATTGGGCTGGAGACAGCTCCTGCCACAAAGCCCGAAGCTCCGAAGATGGCACTGGCTGCACCCGCATTCTTGCGCTCGGCATCAAGTGCGGTGGCAGTCAAGCCTGGTTGCATCATTCCGAAACTAACCATCAGATAGATGTAGAATCCCATTACTACCACTAATGGGGTATGAACGAAGAGGCAGAACGAGAGACAAACCGAAGCTATCAAGAAGTCGATGGCGCCACATTTCAAGGCTGTGTTCGTATGCTTGAATTGTGGGGCAATGGCTGCTCCGATGCCAATGGTCAAGGCGTTGAGCGCAAAACAAAGACTGAAATGGAATGGCGACAAACCGTAAATCTGTTGCAGGATGAATGGCGACGAACTGATGTAGGCGAAGAATGTGAACATACATGCCATCTCTGCCAGGGTGCTCAGCGAGAACAGGCTGTTGCGGAACACACGGAATAGGTTGGCATACACCTGCATGATGTTCTTATGAATGCGCTTTTCGGGGGTGAGTGTCTCGGGTAAGTGACAGCTGCAAAACATCAGAATGACACCGATGCCAAGCAAGAGGGCGAACACGCCTTGCCAGTTGGTTACGCCAGCCATCAGTCCTCCGACGACAGGGGCACAAACAGGTGCAATGCCATTGATGGAACCAAGAATTGCCATGAAGTTGGCGAGTTCCTTGCCGCTGTACATATCCGTGCTCATGCTCTTGGAGATGACGATGCCGCCAGCTCCTGCCAGTCCTTGGAAGATGCGCATCAAGTTGAATATGTAGATGTTGGGTGCGATGATGCAGAGAATGGAGGCGATGGCAAACATGAGCATCGAGCCAACGAGTATCTTCTTTCTGCCAAACTTGTCGGTCAATGGGCCGATGAATACTTGTCCTATTGCCAATCCAATCATACCTGTGGTAAGACTGAGCGAAGCCAAGGCAGGAGAAGTATGGAAAAACTCCGACATCTCTGGCAGTACGGGCAGATAAAAGTCTGTAACGAACGGACCGAAAGCGGTCAGCATTCCCAATGTGGCTGGGATGAAAATACCTATTTTCTTTTTCATTTATGTCATATTTGTGCGGTGTGCGGTCAAAATGCTTATTTAGTAATCCTTCGCTAACCAATGCGTGAAGAAGTAGTCGTATATTCTGTAACCGTCATCTTCTATAGTGATTGTCTTTATAGTTTTATTGCAAAGATAATAATTATATTCGTAATAATTGAGGAAAGAGAGAAAAACTTGTATGAGTAAAATGAAATACCCTTCACCAAAAGTCTCTGAATATTGTGATTCCAAAGAAATAGTGAAGGATATAGAATTTTAGAAAAGCCCAAGCCTATTTTTATGCTTTGTTGGCCAGAGGTGCGGCTTGGGTATAAACTCTTGCGCCAAGCTCCTTGTCGAGCATGTAGAGACCATAACCGTTGTCCTTGATCATGCGAAGATTGTCGATGATATTCTTGGCATTTTCCTCTTCTTCCACTTGCTCATCCACAAACCACTTGAGCGTACTCTGTGTGGCATAATCGTTCTCCTGCGTGGTGAGGGCGAAGAGATTGTTTATCAAAGCGGTAACTTTCTGCTCGTGTGCCAAGGTTGACTCGAACACATCCAATGGGCTCTCCCATGTGGTAGGTACGGCATCGATGGCCTTCAACTCTACATGGCCACCACGCTGTATGATGTAATTGAACAGAATCTTGGCATGGTCTTGTTCCTCCTGGAACTGAACTTGAAACCAGTTGCCCATACCGGGATTGCCGTTGGCATGGCAATAAGCAGCCATAGACAGGTATAGGTAAGCTGACCACATCTCTGCATTAATTTGGGCATTGAGAGCCTCTTCTACTTTTTTGTTCAACATATTCTTTTCCTCCGAAGTTTTAAAGGGTTATACAATATAATTCTCTTGATATTCATAAATGCCAACTATAGGTGTGTCATATCTGCCAGCCCATCTTGCTGCTTGGTGCTTGAGTGCTGTGCAAAAGCAGCCATTACCAAAATCTTTGGTGAATTTTCCATCCATTGATTTCGGTTTCTCTATAATTGTATAGCTACCATGATATATTTCCATATTTTTTGCTTTAATTTACAACAACCTTCTTGCCTTGGTGGATATAGATGCCCTTTTGTGTAGGACATTCTTTGCCTACCTTCTGACCATTGAGATTGTACCAACCTTCAGGATAAATAGGTTTGATGTTTACCTCGATGAAAGGGACAGAGGTGGTGCCCTGGTAATTATCGTAAGAGAAGGCAACATCGGTCATGGTGCCCCAGATGTATTCTTCCAGTCCTGGGTAATCGACGAAAGGATTACGATTCTTCTGCAAAGAATAGATGCCTGCATTTCGGTCTATTTCCTTTTTGCTGACGGCATCCTTCTTCGACCATTCCATCAGCATCTTGAGTTGCCAGTCTTTGTAGGGCTTGTAGGAGTCTTGGTTGGAAATAGGGGTAAAGTCTTTATTACTCCAATTGGCAATTTTGTCTTCGTATGCCGTCGCCATATAGAAGTAGATACGAGCAAAGTCGCCCTTATATTCGTCGTTTGGCTCAAAGACGGTGCCAGAGTATCCAGGGTAGGTGCAAGAGCCTAATTTTGAGAAGCCGTTGTTTGACTTGTAGGTTTCACCTTTTGTTTCTCCGAAAGGATAGTTGCTACGGCGATTGTTGACGTAACCGTCGGTAGGTACAAGATGAACTAAATCTGTGTACATGGGAGTGGCGTCGTTAAACCAACTCTTGGGGAAAGAGTGCTCACGATTATATTTGTCGCCTTCTTCGCTAAAGTTCCCAGCTTGGTCTGTTCCGAATCGGTAGTTGGTAGTATTGGAATACATATCCCATACTTTCCCATCGGCTCGTTTGTCGGTAGTCTTAAAAGCCGTCCATAAACCTTTATACGAGAGTTGGGTGTGCGAACTGACAATCTTGAACATGGCAGTCTTCAAAGCCTTTCCTTTCAAGCCGTCGGCATTCTTGTAGTATGTGCCTGAATTGTTAGGACCCTGAGCGAAAACACCAAGGACAACAAACTGCAGGATGAGGGTCAACGTCCCGAAAAGCTTCATGTTCTTCTTCTTCTTCATAATCTTCATTGTATATTTGCGTCGAGATAATCCTTGTCTATTTTGGCGACAAAGGTAAGCAAAATAAATAGATTTTGATTAAATTGGAGTGTTAAAACTGATTATATTTGGACTTTTCCTCAATTATGCCTATATTTGCAGCAGAATGGGGGATGTCACTATAGGCTTACAAGTTAGAATTTATGATGTCAAATCTATAAATAGGAGGAATAATGACATGAAGCAGAATACGAAGAAGATTGGATTCGTCTTGGTGGTGAGTATAGCAGCCTTGTTGATAGCAGGTTTGTATGGAGTTAGTGAGTATATGCTCGGTTATTCACTCGACTATCCTGTGCGAGAGAGGAAGAGCGCCGAACATTGGAAGTCGAGGATGAAGAGAGAATGCCCTTGGACGGCAGTCTGGATGGACTCGGTGTATCGGCATCGTTGCGTGAAGGACACCTTCCTGCTGATGCCTTCGGGCTATAAGGCCCATGCCCTTTATCTCTATGCACCCAAACCCACCACCAAGACCGCCATTGTGGTTCATGGCTACAAGGTGCGCGCCGAGGGAATGCTCCACATCGCCTATCTCTACAATCATGATATGGGATATAATGTACTCCTGCCAGACCTTTATGGGCACGGTGAGAGCGAGGGCGACCACATACAGATGGGATGGAACGACAGATGGGATGTCATCAGGTGGTCGCAAGTGGCCAATGATGTGTTTAGAGTGAAGAATGAAGAACGAAGAGTGAAGAATTCATGTGCTGATACTTGGCAGGTGATTCATGGCATCTCGATGGGTGCCGCTACTACGATGGCGGTATCGGGCGAGAAGACTCCTGGGTATGTGAAATGCTTTGTCGAGGATTGTGGGTATATGAGCGTTTGGGATGAGTTTGCCGATCAACTGAAAGACCAGTTTGGCTTGCCGTCCTTCCCTTTGATAAATACGACTTCATGGCTCTGTCACCACAAGTATGGCTGGTCGTTTGCCGAGGCTCGGCAGATATTGCAGGTGGGCAAGAGCACCAAGCCGATGCTTTTTATCCATGGCGACAGGGATGCCTTTGTGCCATATGCCATGCTTCGCCCCTTGTACGATGCGAAGACGAGAGGTCGCAAGGCTGTTTTTATCGCCAAGGGCTCTGTTCATGCCATGGCTTATCGCGATCATCATGAGGAGTACACCCGTGCCGTGAAAGACTTTGTCTCGGGAGTGTAGCGGCTTCCGCCACGATGGCGTTGGCCGCTTGGCTAAATCTTACGTTCGGTGAAACGGAGATGATTTCTTTCTCTTGCATTCGGGGCATTCGCCCTTGATGACAAAGGATACGGAGTGAGGACAGAACCCTTCGGGCAGTTCGAAACTTGGAATATGGATGTCGTTCAGGCAGAACGAACGCTGGCAAGCCTCGCAATAGAAGTGGATGTGGCCGTCATGGTGGTCGCACTTCCCCTCTTCCCCGCACAGCTCGTAGTTGAGTATGCCTCGCCCGTCCTCGAAGGCATGCACCACGTCGTGCTCCATGAACAAGGTGAGTGTCCGGAATATGCTCGACTTGTCCATCGACGGCATCAAGGCTTCCATGTCGCCAAGGCTCATTGGCGCCGGCTGTCGGCTTAGGGCCTTGTATGCTAATATCCTGTTGGCTGTTGGCTTGATGCCTTTTCTTGTCAACCTGTCTATGACTTCTTGGCTGTTCATCTCTTCATTTCTGTTAATACGCTCGGTGCACTATCGTTGTTGCTTGTCTTTCAGCAAGTCGCGAATCTCGGTAAGCAACTTCTCCTCGGCTGTAGGTTTCGGATCGGGCTTCTCTTCTTCCTTTTTCTTGGCAAACTTGTTGACCAATTTAATCAGCAAGAAAATACAGAAAGCCACGATGAAGAAGTCGAGGCAGGTCTGCAGAAAAATGCCATAGTTGATGGTGGCGGCTGGCAGTTTCTCGCCGGCAACTTCCACTGTGGGAAGTGAGATCTTAAGCTCCGAGAAGTTGACACCGCCGATAATCCATCCTATGGGAGGCATGATGATGTCGTCTACCAACGAACTTACGATTTTCCCAAAGGCACCACCGATGATGACACCTACTGCCATGTCGAGCACATTGCCACGCATGGCGAATTGCTTGAATTCATTAAGAAATTTACTCATCTTTCTATTTTTCATTTAAAGTTAGAAGTATACACCTTATTTATATATAGGACTTTCGCCATTTGCGACAGCACACGCATACTTTTTATTTTGCAATATGGAGTTGTCACTATTGCCCTTTAAGGCACAAAAACACTTGCATATTAAGTTACATGCGCTCTTTTTTATATAATTTAATACTCAATTCGTGTGCAAAGTTAGAAAAAAAATAGTAACTTTGCGCTCGGAAAGATAAAAAAAGCTCAAAAGTATTGCTTTTTGAATGTTTCAGCTCATGGGCAAGCGCTTCGAAGCTTATATATAAGGTTAAGGAATTATTTTCAACCATTAATTAAAATATTGAACAAAATGACAAAAGTTGCTATTAACGGCTTCGGCCGTATCGGTCGTCTGGCTTTCCGTCAGATGTTTGAGGCAGAGGGTTATGAGGTAGTTGCTATCAACGACCTTACATCTCCTAAAATGTTGGCTCACCTTCTTAAGTATGATACAGCACAGGGTGGCTTCGCTGGCAAGTATGGCGAGGGCAAGCACACTGTAGAGGCAACAGACAACTCTATCATCGTTGATGGTAAGGAAATCACTATCTACGCTAAGCCAAACGCAGCTGAGCTTCCTTGGGGTGAGCTTGGTGTTGACGTAGTACTCGAGTGCACAGGTTTCTATACATCTAAGGAGAAGGCTTCTGCTCATATCACAGCAGGTGCTAAGAAGGTAGTTATCTCTGCTCCAGCAGGTAAGGACCTCCCAACTATCGTTTACAACACCAACCACAAGACTTTGACTCCAGCCGATACCATTATCTCTGCAGCTTCTTGTACAACAAACTGCTTGGCTCCTATGGCTGATACTTTGAACAAGTACGCAGCTATTCAGTCTGGTATCATGACAACTATCCACGCTTATACTGGCGACCAGATGATTCTCGATGGTCCTCAGCGTAAGGGCGACCTCCGTCGTTCTCGTGCAGGTGCTCAGAACATCGTTCCTAACACAACAGGTGCTGCCAAGGCTATCGGCCTCGTAATTCCTGAGTTGAACGGTAAGTTGATTGGTTCTGCACAGCGTGTTCCTACTCCAACAGGTTCTACAACTATCCTCATCGCAGTTGTTAAGGGTAAGGATGTTACTGTCGAGGGTGTAAACGCTGCCATGAAGGCTGCTTCTAACGAGAGCTTCGGTTACAACGAGGATTTGATCGTTTCTTCTGATATCATCGGTATGCGTTACGGTTCACTCTTCGACGCTACTCAGACAATGGTTAGCAAGATCGACGACGACACATATCAGGTACAGGTAGTTTCTTGGTACGACAATGAGAACTCTTATACTTCTCAGATGGTTCGTACTATCAAGTACCTCGCAGAGTTGAAGTAATACCGCTAAAGCGATATACACACAACGATATCATAGGCCTGGCATTGCAAAATGCCAGGCTTTTTGCGTTAAAGTAGGAACGTGAAACCTTATTTCGGGGCTTCGAGCTTCTTTTTTAGGCTTCTTTGCTTACCTATATCAGAAAATTTTGTATCTTTGCCGTCATGAAACAGACGATGATAACGATATTGGGCCCTACGGCAAGCGGAAAGACAAGTCTCGCCGCAGCTTTGGCCGTGGCCTTTCCTATGCGTATGGACGGAAAGGAGGCCGAGATTATCAGTGCCGACAGCCGGCAGGTGTATCGCGGAATGGATATAGGCACGGGCAAGGACTTGGCCGACTACACGATAGGGGGAAAGTCTGTTCCCTATCATCTCATAGATATCTGCGAGCCTGGCACCAAGTACAACCTTTTCCAGTATCAGCAAGACTTCTATGATGCCTATATGGATGTTCATGGAAGAGGAAGGATGCCCATCCTTTGCGGAGGGACGGGGCTTTATATTGAGTCTGTCCTCAAGGGTTATCGTCTGTCACCGGTGCCTCAGAATCCAGAGCTTCGTGAGCGGCTTGCAGGCAAACCGTTGGACGAGCTTGCCGAGATGCTGCGACTGCTCAAGGAAAAGAATGGCTCGCACATGCACAACCGTACCGATGTGGACACAGCCCAACGAGCCATACGTGCCATAGAAATCGAAACCTATAATGCCGAGCATCCTATGCCGGAGAGAGAGTTGCCATCGGTGGACTCCTTGATTATAGGCGTGGATATCGACCGTGATATGCGTCGTGAAAAGATAACGCGTCGACTGAAGCAGCGCCTTGACGAAGGGATGGTGGATGAAGTCAAGTCGCTTCTCGACAGGGGCATTCCTGCTGAAGACTTGTTATATTATGGCTTGGAATACAAGTTTGTTACCGAGTATGTGATAGGAAAGATGTCATACGCCGATATGTTCCGTGGCTTGGAGATTGCCATACACCAGTTTGCCAAGCGGCAGATGACGTGGTTTCGGGGCATGGAGCGCAGGGGCTTCGTCATACATTGGATAGATGCCTTGCTGCCTATGCACGATAAGGTGGAACGGATATTCGAATGGGCAGGCAATGTGAATTGTTAAATCTTGAACGAAGGTGAGGGCGGATGCCTTTATAGGTTTATAGGTGGAGGCGTTTTGCGGTTTCCCGAGTTCTACTTTCAAAATATAGATAATGGCGGTTAATGAAAACAAGTGGGGATTGCTGTATTGTCCCCGAAACGGATGGCGTGCAGGAAAGCGTTGGCTTAAGATAGAGAGGGCGTTGCGCCAGCTGCATGTTGACTACGACTTTGTGCAGAGTGAGAACCAGAAGGGTGTGGAACGGTTGGTTAAGATGTTTATCAACAACGGCTATAAGACGATAGTCATTGTGGGGGGCGACTCAGCGCTCAATGATGCCGTGAACTGTCTGATGCAGGTGGACAAGGCTGTTCGTGATGAGATTGTCCTTGGGGTTGTCCCTAATGGCATGATGAACGACTTTGCCCATTTCTGGGGATTCTCGGATGGCGATTACGAACAGACCATCAAGTGGCTCAAGCTGCGCCGTGTCCGGAAAATCGACTTAGGCTGCATTCGCTATACAAACAAGCGCAACGAGAGGTGCCATCGCTATTTCCTGAATTGTGTCAACGTGGGCTTGATAGCCGCCATCATGAATCTGCGTCGAAAGACCCATCATTTCTTCGGCTCTCGCACACTTTCGTTTGTTTTCTCTTTCGTGCTCATGATATTCCAGCGCCTCGACTACAAGATGCACGTCAAGATCAATGAGGAGGAAATACGGCGCAGGGTGATGACCATGTGTATAGGCAATGCCTCGGGATATGGGCAGACTCCTAATGCCGTACCCTATAATGGACTGCTCGATGTGTCGGTGGTGTATCATCCGCAGATAACCCAGCTCTTCGAGGGGTTCTATCTCTTCGTGCGTGGCAAGTTTCTCAACCATCGTAGCGTGCATCCTTATCGCACTAAGGAGGTGGAGGTGAAGGAGGCGCCCCATGCCCTCATAGGTGTGGATGGACGCCTGATGGCAACGCCCAAGGGCAGCTATAAGATAACGGTGGAGCAGGAAGTTGTCAATTTCTTGATTCCTGTGTGAAGGGGGAGTGGGCAAGTTGCTCCTTCTCCCATGTAGAGGATTGCCGGGTCTTGTCGTGGCATGGTAAACGCTGTTTAGTCCCAAATGTCAGCCGTTTGAGTTAAAAAAGCATGATTAAAAAAAAAATCACCAATTTTTATTAGAAAAAACTTTGTCATGCGACGAAAAATCGCTACCTTTGAGCCAATATAGAAGTATAGTATTAAAAACTAAAACCTTAATATAGATCTATGAGTTATCTAAAATTCGAAAAGGCCCTGATGACTAACCTTCAAGAGTCATTGCCCAAGGAGTTGTTGCGTACCAACCGCTCTGGTGCTTATTCGTGCTCTACGATTGTGGACTGTAATATCCGCAAGTATCATGGACTATTGGTTGTTCCTGTTCCTGAGCTGGACGATGACAACCATGTGCTCCTGAGCTCGCTTGATGTTACGGTGATTCAGCATGGTGCTGAGTTTAATCTTGGACTGCACAAGTATCAAGGAAACAACTACAATCCGATGGGACACAAGTACATCCAGGAATTCGATTGTGACAAGGTTCCCACCACGTTGTATCGTGTGGGGGGTGTCATCTTGAAGAAGGAAGTGGTGTTCCAACATTATGAGAATCGTATTTTGCTGCGTTATACCTTGGTGGATGGCCATTCTGCCACCACGCTGAGGTTCCGCCCCTTTCTTGCGTTCCGCAGTGTGAGGCAGTTCACTCACGAGAATGCTGTGGCTTCAAGAGATTACGCAGAGGTCGACAACGGCATCAAGACATGTATGTATGCCGGCTATCCCGATCTTTTCATGCAGTTCTCCAAGAAAAACAATTTCGTCTTCCAGCCAGACTGGTATCGTGGCGTGGAGTATCCCAAGGAGCAGGAGCGTGGCTATGCTTCCAATGAGGATCTTTATGTCCCCGGCTATTTCGAGATGAATATAAAGAAAGGCGAGACCATCGTCTTTGCCGCTTCCACATCCGAAATCAAGTCGCACAGCCTGAAGACGCTCTTCGACAAGGAAGTGAGCGAACGTGCGCCACGCGACAATTTCTTCCATTGTCTTGTCAATGCCGCCCATCAGTTCCATCTCCGTGAGAGCAACGACGACCGTTACATCATTGCCGGTTATCCTTGGTTCAAGTGCCGTGCGCGAGATACATTTATCTCTTTGCCAGGTTTGACGCTTTCCATCGAGGAGGACGACTACTTCGAGTTAGTGATGAAGACTGCCATGAAGGGGTATTACGAGTTCATGGAGGAAAAGCCTGTCACCGTGCATATAGCGGAGATAGAACAACCCGACGTGCCCTTGTGGGCGGTGTGGGCTTTGCAGCAGTATGCCAAGGAGAAGGGCAAGGAAGCCTGTCTCGAGAAGTATGGCAAGTTTATCAAGGACATCGTGATGTACGTGAAGAGCAATCATCATCCCAACTTGAAGTTGATGCCCAATGGACTTCTCTACACCGATGGCAAGGACAAGGCCGTGACATGGATGAACTCTACAGCCAATGGTCGTCCGGTAGTCCCCCGTACGGGATACATCGTCGAGTTTAACGCCTTGTGGTACAACGCTCTTTGCTTCTGTGCCTCCTTGTGCGAGCTGGCGGGCAAGGAGAAGGAACAGCAGCAGTTCGTCGAGGTTGCCGAACTCGCCAAGCAGTCGTTCCTCGACACGTTCCTCAACGAGTATGGCTATCTCTACGACTATGTAGACGGCAAGATGATAGACTGGAGTGTTCGCCCCAACATGATATTCCCTGTGGCCTTCGACTATTCTCCCTTGTCGCAAGACCAGAAGAAGCGAGTCCTTGACATCTGTACCCGTGAGCTTCTCACGCCTAAGGGCTTGCGCTCGCTCTCGCCTAAGAGTGGCGGATACAACCCAGTCTATGTAGGTCCGCAGAGCCAGCGCGACTATGCTTACCATCAGGGAACGGCATGGCCTTGGCTGGGGGGCTTCTATATGGAGGCCAGTCTGAAGATGTATAAGCGTACACGCCTGAGCTTCATAGAACGCCAGATGGTGGGCTATGACGATGAGATGTCATGCCATTGCTTGGGCACTATCAGCGAGCTCTTTGATGGCAACCCCCCGTTTACGGGGCGAGGCGCCATCTCTTTTGCCATGAATGTGGCTGAGATTCTGCGTGCGCTCGAACTACTTGAGAAATATCAATATTAAATAAGGAGGACTGCAGTATGAAAGTATTAATGTTTGGATGGGAGTATCCTCCTCATGTGTTTGGTGGCTTGGCTACTGCCAATTTTGGCATTTCGCAGGGATTGCATGCCCAGGGCGATGTCGACATCACCCTCTGCCTTCCTCATCCTTTTGGCGATGAAGACCGCAGCGCCGCTAAAATCGTAGCCATGAATTGCGTGCCCATAGCCTGGCGTGATGTCAACTACGACTATGTGCGGCAGCGTGTGGGCAACATCATGGATCCTAATGACTATTTCCGTTATCGCGATCATATCTATGCCGATTTCAACTATATGAATGTCAACGACCTCGGCTGTATGAATTTCGCCGGTGGTTATCCTCCCAACCTTCACGATGAAATCAACAACTATTCTGTGATAGCGGGAGTGGTGGCTCGCTCCGAGGAATTTGATATCATTCATGCTCACGACTGGCTTACCTTCCCTGCAGGTATCCATGCCAAGAAGGTGAGTGGGAAGCCTCTGTGCATCCATGTGCACGCCACCGACTTCGACCGGAGCCGTGGCAAGGTGAATCCTACCGTTTATTCTATAGAGAAGGATGGCATGGACAATGCCGACTGCATCATGTGCGTGTCGGAACTTACCCGGCAGACCGTCATCAACCAGTACCATCAGGATCCGCACAAGTGTTTTGCCATGCATAATGCTGTCTATCCATTGAAGCAGGAGTGGCAGGACATTCCTCGTCCAGACCATAAGGGCAAGGAGAAGGTGGTAACCTTCTTGGGACGTATCACCATGCAGAAGGGACCGGAATACTTTGTCGAAGCAGCCAATATGGTGTTGCACCGTACACGCAATGTGCGTTTCTGCATGGCAGGCTCTGGCGACATGATGAATCAGATGATTTATTTGGCGGCCGAGCGTGGCATAGCCGACCGCTTCCACTTCCCGGGATTCATGCGAGGCAAGCAGGTGTACGAGTGCCTGAAAGACTCTGACGTATATGTCATGCCTTCGGTGAGCGAACCTTTCGGCATCTCTCCTTTGGAGGCCATGCAGTGCGGCACACCTACGATTATCTCCAAGCAGAGTGGATGTGGTGAAATCCTGACCAACTGTATCAAGGTTGACTATTGGGACATCCATGCCTTGGCAGATGCCATCTATAGCATTTGCCATAATGAGAGTCTCTTCGACTATCTGTCTGTGGAAGGCAAAAACGAGGTCGACCAGATTACCTGGGACAAGGTGGGGGCACGCATCAGAAACCTTTACCTGAAGACCCTCGGGTGGAAGTAAGTTAAGTGAAGAATGAAGAACGAATGGCGAAGAAACAACGTTCGACGGACGAAGTGAAAGCCAATTCTATGACTTTATAATTCATATTTCATAATCAAATTTCAAAGTAGAATAACATGAAGACAATTTGTTTATATTTCGAGATACATCAAATCATCCATCTGAAGAGGTATCGCTTCTTCGACATAGGTATCGACCATTATTATTATGATGACTATGAGAACGAGCGTAGCATTAGTGATATTGCCGAGCGTTCTTATATGCCTGCGCTCACGACCATAGAGGATATGATCAAGGCCAACGGAGAGTATTTCAAGGTGGCTTTCTCTATCTCTGGCGTGGGTATGGAACAGCTGGAGCTTCATGCGCCGCAGGTGCTGGAGAAGTTGCAGGACCTCAACAAGACGGGGTGTGTGGAGTTCCTTGCGGAGCCTTACTCCCACGGCTTGGCTTCTCTCGTCAATAAGGAGAGCTTTGCGGCTGAGGTGAAGCGCCAGGCTGCCAAGATGGAGGAGTACTTTGGCAAGAAGCCACAGGTGTTGCGCAACTCTTCGCTCATCTATAGCGATGATATCGGTTTGCAGGCTTCGAAGATGGGTTTTGCCGGCATGCTTACGGAAGGGGCGAAGCATGTGCTGGGATGGAAGTCGCCTCACTATGTGTACAACTGCGCCTTGGCTCCTAAGCTCAAGCTCTTGCTGCGTGATATTCGCCTGAGTGATGATGTGTCTCTGCGTTTCAATAACAGCAGTTGGGACGGCTATCCTCTCTTCGCCGACAATTATATCAATCAGATAGCAGCCTTCCCCCAGGAGGAGCAGGTAATCAATATCTTCATGGAGCTTTCGGCTCTTGGCATCGCCCAGCCGTTGTCGAGCAACATTCTTGAGTTCCTGAAGGCTCTGCCTGCCTGCGCCAAGGAAAAGGGCATCACTTTCTCTACACCTATCGAGATTTGCAAGAAGATGAAGTCGGTAGGTGAATTGAATGTTCCTGACACCTTGAGTTGGGTAGATGAGGAACGTGATGTCAGCCCGTGGCTGGGCAACCCCATGCAGCGTGAGGCTTTCAACAAGCTGTATAGTGTGGCCGACCGTGTGCGCATAGCCAACGAGCCACGTATCAACCAAGACTGGGATTACCTGCAGGCAAGCAACAACTTCCGTTTTATGACCACAAAGCCAAGCAATGTAGGGCTTGACCGTGGCATCTACAGCGATCCTTTCGATGCTTTCACCAACTATATGAATATTCTCGGCGACTTCCTCAATCGTGTGAACGACTTGTATCCTTCTGATGTCGACAACGAACAGCTTGAAGGGCTTCTCACAACCATCAAAAACCAGGATGAGGAGATAGATATGAAGGACAATGAGATAGTACGCCTTCAGGCTAAGATAGAGAAGATAGAGAAAGAGGTAGAGAAACTGCGTGCAGAGAAGAAGCCTGCCAAGGCCGTTCCAGCCAAGAAGCCAGCGGCTAAAAAGGTTACAGCTAAGAAAGCGCCTGTCAAGGAGAAGGCTAAGGCTGAAGAGAAATCTGAGGATAAGAAATCCGAATAATTCATTTTAGATACTCATAAAAAGTCAACTCCCCATAGCGGTGAAGCTGTGGGGAGTTTTTTTATCTCTCATCCTATCAATTGGATGGGTGAATTTATGATAAACTTTTGGTTATTTTGCGAAAAACTTTTGGTTGTTGTAGAGGTAAACTCCTTTGCTAAGGTTGCTTAAGTCCTTGACAGTGGCATTTGCCTTGAGGAGACGACCACTGAGGTCATAGAGATTATTGTTTGCAACCTTTGCAGTCGTAGTGATATTCTTGATGCCAGTACTGGTATTTACACCTTTCAAGGTGATAACCCAAGCTGCCTGGGCTGATTGAGGTGTAAACGTCATGGCACCTGTAGCAGGAGTAGTCAAATTGACGGTAAAGCTTGTGTTGGTGCTTGTATCATTCGTACGACTTGGGAAAACGTATTGGTCGGAAGCATAGCTTGCACCGTCCAGTTCTGCTATATAGCAAGTTTTGCCGTCTTCGTTGGCATAGCCTGCGAATGTAGCTGATGTAATAGTTACGTTCTCCGGCAAGCTAATGGTGAATTCTGTGCCCTTGCTATATTTGATGGTGTTGTTTTTGGCTGTGGCGTATGTCTTGTCGTTAGCGTTGCTGATGGAGCAACCGTTGCTGAAGTTCCAAGTGTTTTTGTCTGTGCTACTGTCCTTGTAGCTTTTAGCGTCTATTGTATAGGTTACTTCGTCGCCTTCAGAAGGAGTAGAGGGAGTACCTGTTCCTGTGGCATTGCATTGGTCGTCAACCTTGGAGTCATATTGACGAATCCAAAGCTTGCCATTGGTACAAGAAATCTTTGAGTTGTTCTTGAATACCAAGTTGTCTACGAAACGAATGTCGATGCCCTTCTTGGCGGAAATCTGCACGTTGTCGAGTGTTACGTTCTTAATGTGGCTCTCCGGACGGCCTATGAGGAAGATGGCGTAGCCCTCGCATACGTCGGTAGTCTTCACATTCTGCAGGTAGATGCCGTTGTAGGTTGGGGTAGTATCGTCCAATACTCTTGCGTTAGCCTTGTCTACGGCAGGGTCAGAATTATAGTTTTTGTCATAGTAGCAGTCGATGGAGAAAGGATTCTTTACCTTGGTTATGGTGAAGTTGCTGAACTTCCAGTCTTCCTCGCCACCGCCACGGAGTGTGCCATCACTATTGATGCCTGTCTTCATGCGGATGCCTGCCGTGGTTCCGGTCATGGTGATGTTGTCGAACCAAATGTGCTTCACATCTTTTGTATAGCTACCAATGGAAGCGCCATGGCCTGTTCCGAAGTCGCAGTTCCAGACATGGATATACTGTGCGTCGTTATCACAAACCACATTGTCGTCACCCGTACTGATGTTGCAGTCGTAGATGTTTGCGTGGTGTCCCCAGATGGAGATGCCGTCGGTGTTATGCGATGGCTGTTCTGTCTTGGTTTCTGATGATGGGTTGTAGATGGTTACGTTGTGTACGGTAAAGTGATTGGCACCATTGCTGTTGCTTAGCGTGAGGTTTACACCAGGAGTGTTTTGGATTTTGAGGTTGCGTACCAAGAAGCGGCTTCCTTTCTCGAAGCGAATCATGGCACCTGGGTTGAACGTCTCCTTGTCGTCACGAGCTTTCCACCAACGAGTTCCTTGACCATCGATGATGGAAGTCTCACCTTCACCCTCGATGACGATGTCGCTCTGGTTTTTGCCTTTGCAGCCAATGAAGAGTGTCTTGTTGTTTGGCGCCTTGCC
This sequence comes from Candidatus Segatella mututuai, assembly GCA_002439605.1. Taxonomy (GTDB): domain Bacteria; phylum Bacteroidota; class Bacteroidia; order Bacteroidales; family Bacteroidaceae; genus Prevotella; species Prevotella mututuai. Next base: position 17,404 of record DJOI01000078.1, read on the forward strand.
ATATTCAACGAGTTTCAGGGTCGCACCTGCGCAGAGGTGGAGAACGGTCTTTGACTTGATGCTCAACACCTCTGTCTTACTCGTCATTTGGTCAGTGCTACCAAACATCCAGGTACCAGCAGGGATGACAACCATACCACCTGTAGATGGTACTGCATCCAATGCTTTTTGTATTGCTTTAGTGTTGTCGGTAGCGTCTGTGCTAGCACCGTAATCCTTGATATTGAATGTGTTTGACGATGTGATGGTTGGTAATTGCGGCAGTTCAACCGCAGTCCATCCACTAGGAGTGTTCTGTGCGTTCTTTTCTGCCTCAACACCAGCGAAAGTCTGTGCCTTGGCAAAGACAGGCAATGCTAAGAGTGCAGAGAGCACGATAGTTTTGATAATTGATTTGTTCATTGCTTTTTAGGTTTATTGTTTATTTAAGGGCAAAGTTACAACTATTCTTTATAATATAAGGTATGTGTATGGGGAAAATCCGCGAAAACGATTACGTTGGTTGCAAGGAAAAAAGAAAAAAGTGCAATGCCCGATGAGAGCATTGTACTTTTTATATTATATGAGGATTAATCTTGTTTATTAATCTTCTGTAGGATACCAACGTGGGTCACCAGCTTTCTCCTTTAAGGTTCCTGCCTTGATGGTAAAGTTACCATTCGCTGGGTCTGTAAACAACTGATCTGAACTGTAGTCGAGAGCGTTCACACCCTTGATGACCTTGAAGAAGTCCTTTGTGCTATAGCTATTTGCTACAGTTGGTGCAGTCTTGCTACGAATGTTCTTGTTGGTCGTTTCATCAGCACTCTTGCCAAAGATACAGTTCTCAATCAAGAAGGTATTCGGCCCAAATGTATCTTTATTGAAGTCAACGAAGTACTGTCCATTGCCATTGCAATTGTAGAAGGTACTGTTCTTGATAGTGATGTCCTGCATATTTGTTGCCTTACTGTAGATGAAAACCTTGCCAGTCTTACAGATGCCATTGAATGTACAAGCGTCAATTTCAACGTTATCTACGTGACCTGAACCAGAACCTGCATCTACATGTATGAAACCATAGCCGGCGCAGAGGTTGGTGAAGGTGGAGTTCTTCAATGTCAACTTGCTGATAGCCTTAGCATCTGAACCTTGAAGTCGGAAGAATGATGTCTTTACGTTGCTAACTTCACAATCTTCCAAAGAGAATTCGCTTACCGTACAAGCTTTACTTTGGTTGATGAGGTATCCTGCACCATTTTCTACCAACTTCATGTTCTGGAACTTGATGTATGCATGAGAACCAGCAACATCAAAGTTTTTGTCCATGTTGATGGTTGGCGCATCGCCACCTGCTAAGCCGAAGAAAGTGATGGACATTCCGTCTGGGATTGTTACATTGGTCTTACTACCATCTGTTTCCGAAGTGCCATAGAGTGATATGGTTGTACCAGCAGGAATACCTATGGTTGCGCTGTAGTTTGTTTCACTGCCAGCAGCGGCCTTAGCTTGTTCTGCAATTTCATTAAGTAAGTCATTGGAGATGACCTTTACATCGTTAGGGAGCGTGTACTTATAGTTTGCAGATGGCATGGCGGCAGGAGTGGTAATCTCTAATTGCCCACGCTTGACATCATTGTTATAGATGGTGATAATGTATGTACTTGTTGGCTGCAATCCTGAAAGTGTATATTTGCCAGCAGCTTTTTCTTCATCTGTCAATTTTATTGTTTGGATGTTTTCGGCATCACTTGCGTTGGCGTAAGTAATATGTGTAACCTCTGCTCCAGGTGTCCAGCTCAAGTTTACGTGATCCTCGAATAAGTCGCTTGCATTGACTGCATTGAAAATCTGCTCTGCCTTTGTCTTGAATGATGAACCATCTTTGTAGTAAACCCACTTGGACTCATTAGCTTTGGTTGACATTGCTTTTACTCGCATGAAGTATTTGCTGTCTCCGTCGAGTCCATTGAGAACCACTGGCGAAGAAGTCAAAGACTTATCTTCACCATAAGTGATGATCTTGGCATTCTCCACACCGTCATATAGGGAGTCTTTGCTTACCTCAAATACATAATATTCTGGTTCTGGCACATCCGCTGACGTGAATGCAGAGAAGGTTACTGTTGCAGATGTTTCGGCTGTTTCAACGGTGATTTGGTCACCGTTGAGCCCAAACAATCGAGAAAGACTTCCATCCACATCCCAGTCGTTGCCATCGGTACAAGATGTAGCCGACAATGCCAATGCCGTGATGAGCGTTGTGCCCAATATATTTTTTATGCTTATCATTTTCTTGTTTTTTTTGTTAGAGATACTTGTTTCACAAAGCATGATTAGTCGGCATAACCATAAGAGTTATGAATCTTGCCGTTTGTTGCAGAGATGGTTGTTGAAGCTATTGGCATGAGATACCGGTTCTTTACGGAAACATTGTCGCCGACGAGACCACTACTGATTGATGGCAAGTTGGTGTCAACTTGTGTATCAGATCCCGTTCCAATTTTGGCTGCACCAAAAGAGTCGATGCTGCCTGCATAATCAGCGGCAGTCCTACCTTCTGGAAGGCCATACCATGTTACGCTGGAGAAATCGATCTTGGTCTTTTTCTCATCTTTGTAGTTGAAGTATATGGTCTTTTGGTACGTTCCATTTTCAAGCTCTGCCAAGTAAGTCTGTTTGAACTCATTGATTTTATCAACCAATAGATTCCAGCGTATTAAGTCAAACTTTCGAATACCCTCACCAGCAAACTCCCACATGTTCTCCTGTACAAGTGCATTGAAGAATGCTTCCTTGTTCGATGCTATGTTGTTTACGTATTGTTGAGCCTCAGCTTTGTGAGCTTTGTCAAAGGCACGTGTATGTACTTCAGCCAGGGCTTGGCGGGCTGTCAAGCCATTGGCGGAGCCTTCATAGTTGGCATCAGGATTGCCTGCCAGTTCGTTCATGCACTCTGCGTAATAGAGCAATACTTGCGAATAGCGCATCTTCACCGGATTAATACCTGTGGTATGCTTGGCGGTAGCTTTCAAGTTGTTTTGCAACCAAGTGTTGTTCATCTTGCGAGCATCCCACTTGCCAACGTAGATTCCGAAAGGAGCATTCTTCAACATGCTTTCCACTGTGTTGCTTCCATCCTGTTTGATTTCAAAATTGGCGCAGGTGATATCGCGGCGGGTGTCGTTCTTGTCATAGGAGTAGAGGAGAGGTGCTGTCACCTTCATTTTACCTGAAGAGTTACCATAGCCATATTCAGATGTAACACCATTCAGACGGACACCAACGGTGTAGCCTAACTCTCCTGTCACATTTTCACCCATCGGAATCTCAAATAGGTTCTCATGATAGGTCTTGTCCAGTGTGAGCTGGTTTAAGAGGTACCACTCGTTCTCGAAAGATGGGTTGAGGTTGTGGGTATTGTCATTGATGATAGCTGACCAGTGTTTCAATGCACGTTCGTAGAGAGCCTTGCGGTCTGCTGCTCCTGGACGCTGGGTTGGATAGGTTGCGTCACTATATGATGCAGTTTCGTACCCTTCCTTAGCCTTCTCGCGAATCACATATCCTGCACGAGTCATGGCAATCTGTGCCAAGAGTGCGTGAGCATATCCCTTGGTTACACGCTCTGTGGTGTAGCCTGACACTTGGTCTGCCCATGGCAAGTATTCGATTGCCTCATCGAGGTCGTTCATCAGAGAATCCATGATTACATCACGATCGGTTTTCTCCAGATAGGCGTTGCTCAAGTCGGATTTGGAAGCCTCTACCTTGAATGGAATATCGCCGAAGTAACGTACTAAGTCAAAGTAAATCATGGCGCGGATGGTGAGTGCTTCACCAAGACTGCGCTCCATGGACTTTTGGTTGGCACCACCAGCAGTGAGAGTTGCGCTGTTGCGGATGCCTTCGATAATCTGGTTGGCATCCTCGATGATTCCGTATTCTGCATCCCATACACCACTGATCTTGCTCCATCCTGGGTCCATGTTATAGTTCATGTTACCACGTTCGTTAGATGTGTTTGTGGCATTGTTGCCCAAACCATCTACCAATTCGCAGTCACTGTTCAAGCCCCATACGATAGCCAAGTCTTGTGAGTAGGTACGGTCTTGTCCCATACCTCCATAGAGCTTGTTGACGCGGAGGTTTGTATAATAAGGTGAGGCGTAGGTGTTGTCGGCTGTCATTTCCGATGGAGATGTCTGATCCAAGAAATCCGAGCATGAAGACATTCCCAATACGCCTGCCAATGCAAATGCATATAATATCTTGTTCATTTTTTTATATCTTAAGATGTTATTAGAATGTAACGTTTATACCACCTACGAATGTGCGACTCTTAGGATAAGCTGCATAGTCGATACCTGGGGTCATTGGGTTCTTCTTCGAGCTTGTGTCCACTTCCGGGTCATAGCCTGTATAGCTGGTGAAGCAAAGTAGGTTGTAACCTGTAAAGTAGATGCGTACATTCTGGATGAAGCACTTGTTGACCCACTTCTTTGGCAAGGTATAGCCTACTGTTATGTTCTGTAAACGGAGGAATGAAGCATCTTCTACTGCATAGCTGATGAGCTGCATGGTTGATACACCTGCAGGGTTGTAGATGTTTGCGTTTGCATTGATTTCGTTCAAGCGGTTCATTACGTTCTCCACGCCACCATATTGATTGATGAGGTTGGCTGATGGACGGCCGATATTCTCACCATTGGCAGGGTCAATCCATGTGTAACGATTATCCAAGCGGAAATCATTTACGAGGTTGTAGTTCTTGGCAGAACCTGCGTAGAATGAATTCGCAAGTTTGGTGCCATTCACAAGCTTGTTGCCTAAGGAGTAGTTGAAGAACAAGTTGAAATCAAAGTTTCCCACATGGCCATCAAATCCGAAACCACCTGTTGTGGTAGGTACGGTGTTACCGAGGCGCTGCTTGATAGGGTCGCCGTTTTCATCTACTTCCACCTTGGCTACGCCTGGGTAAAGATTGCCGCCAAAGAGTGTGTAGCTCTTGTCTGCCTTGCCATCTACCAATGACCATGTGCCGTTGGCGTTCAGCATCAAGTCGCCCTTGCCGGTTGCTGCGTCGTATACAGTGTAGAAACCATTGCTCTTGTAACCCCACAACTCACCGAGACGACCACCTTCCTCTACTCGGAAGTCTTCGTACTTAGAAATTGTGGAACCACTCCAGTTACTGCTCTGCCATGGATTCTCCATATTCAACTCATTGATCTTATTCTTGTTGTAAGAAATGTTGAAGTTGAAGTTCAATCCTACCTTCTTGGTGTCGAGAATGACGGCGTTGAGTGCCAATTCCACACCCTTGTTTGAGGTCTTACCGAAGTTCTGGAACTGAGAGCTATAACCTGTGTTTGAAGGAATAACGCTCTGCATCAAGAGATCCTTGGTAGTATTCCAGTAGAAATCCAAGGTACCGCTGATACGTCCGTTGAGGAAACCGTAGTCGATACCGAAGTTGCGGGTTACGGTAGTCTCCCACTTCAAGTCAGGATTGTAGAGGTATGAACCATGCTCCAGCATGCTGCCTCTAATCTCATCGAAGAAAGGAGCCTTTGCGGTGTTGCTGGCCATAGAGTATGTGGTGGTCAACAAACCTGAGTTGATGCGGTTGTTACCTGCAGTACCGAAGCTTAAGCGAGCCTTCAAGTTAGATAGCCACTTAGAGCTGCCTTTCATGAATTTCTCGTCAGAGATACGCCATGCTAAGGCTGCAGAAGGGAAAATACCCCACCGGTTGTTCTTGCCGAATTTGCTGGAACCATCAGCACGAAGTGTAAAGGTGGCCAAGTATTTGTCGGCAAGCGTATAGTTGATACGGCCGAAGTAAGAGAGGATATTCTCCTTAGCCTTGATGTCACTTTCGTTGGGGAGTGCAGTACCTGCTGCTACGTTTGCTAAAACTTCGTCGATGGTGAAAGAGTTAGGAAAGGCTACAGACGTGCTGGTACGGGTTACGTCTTGGCTGCTGCTCCATTCTTGTCCCAATAAGACGTTGATGTGGTCGCGACCACCAAAAAGCTTGCTGTTATCGTAGGTCAAGGTGTTGGCATTGCGCCAGTTCTTGTTCTCTAACCGTACAAATTGTGCTTGTGGTTGACCGTTGTATCCATATTTGGAGTTGGTGGTTGCGTTTGAACCCCATACTTGGTCTGTGTTATTGTATTTCCAACCATAGCCAAACTCGGAACGGAACGTAATGTTCTTGAATGGTTTCCAGTTCAATCCAACGTTGTAGTTCTGTTGGAAACGCTTCTGGTACTTGTATGTGTCGGTGATGCGCTCTGTAGGATTACGACGTGCAGCGGTGCTGTTTTCTTCATCGTCATCCGATGTCCCAGATAAAGGTTCAATAGGATTCCAACGTACAGTATTTGCAACGACAGAATTTGCGGCACTCGACTCATTTGTGTCTGCGCCACCATTCAAACCATCTAATTTGGTAAAAGCCATTCGGCCGTTGAAGTCCAAAGACAGCCATTTGTTCAAGTTGGCGTTGATTTTGGCATTCACATTGTTTTTTGCATAGCCAGATCCGACCATAATGCTCTTTTCGTCATTATGAGAGAAACCTATGTTGTACTTGATGTCCTTGGTTCCACCGCTAACGTTTACATTGTACTGTTTCTGATTGCCTGTGCGACCAAACACCTCATCTTGGTAATCACGTCCCTGTACAGATTTCCATATATCGAGGTCGTTGTAGTTGCCATATTCTGTGCTCCCCAACTCGTACTGGTAGTAAGCGTAGTCGTATGGGGACATCGTCTTGACCAACTTACTTACTTTCTTATAGCCGAGAGAGGCGTTGAAGTTGACCTGTGTCTTACCCTCAGAACCACTTTTTGTTGTCACGATGATGACACCATTGGCACCACGTGCACCATAGATAGCTGTGGAAGAGGCATCCTTCAATACATCGATGCTCTGGATTTCGCTTGGAGCGATGTCGCTGATGGAGCTTACAGGGAAACCGTCAACGATGTAGAGTGGGGAATTGTCCTGCGAGAGGGAACCACCACCACGCACGCGAATCTTTACGTCGGCATCAGGAGAACCTTCTGTTGTTGTGATGTTCACACCAGCCAACTTACCAGTCATTGCCTCGCTGACATTTGATACTGGAATATTGGCTATCTGCTTGTCACTGATAGAAGATACAGAACCTGTCAAGTCCTTCTTTCTTACTGTGCCATAGCCAATTACAACGACATCATTCAAACTGTTTGATTCGTCTTCTAATTTTACAGTAACGTTTGTTTTACCTGCAACGTTTACCTCCTGGGCTTTCATACCGATGTATGAAATCTTGAGCTTGTTGCTCTTTCCTTTTAAGTTCACGGTGAAGTTACCGTCAATGTCGGTCACCCCCCCATTACCAGACACACCCATCTCCATGACGGATGCGCCGATAACAGGTTCACCGGTATTGTCAGTAACTGTACCCTTGATGGTTTGCGCTGTCATGCTTGTTACAGAGAACAAGAGACCACTAACCAACGCAATTTTTAGTTTGCTTGATTTACCAGACATACATTTATTTTGGATAGATTAGTAAAAAATATTAAAATCTGTGTGCAAAAATAGTAATTTTTGTCCATTCAACCATAAAATTTGTCAAATTATTTACGTAAACGTTTACGGTATTACATTGTTTGTAGCTTTCTTTTATTCCAATTGGTTGTCTTCTGTCTGTACAAAAAGAAAGATACAACGTCAATATGCTGACGCTGTATCTTGATAGGACTATGAAAACTGTTCTTCTATAATGATATAAGCCTTACTTGATGACAATCTTGTTAGTTTCCTTACTGCCATTTTTCATCGTCCTTACGATGATATTGATGCCCTTCTGCAACTTACTTACTTGTATACCATTGATGGTGTACACCTTGGTGCTTAAGATGCCTGTTGTAGTTTCCATATTCTCTATGCCTGTACTGGTGGAGGCAACTGTAGCTTCACCAAGACCACCCATCTCGTTGGCAGCACGAACGCTCCATGTAGCTGTTGTATCATCTACTGTGTAAGTTGGTTCAATGGTGAAATTCACCACCTTGCCATCCTTGCATACAGCCCATAGAAGTGCGTACTGGCTATTGTCCCAGGAGAGCTCTTTGCCAGTCAATTTCACATTGGTTGGTGCAGAAGCCTGTTCTGTGGCGGCTGTAGGATCCCAGTCGTCATCACCGCCCATCACTGTCTCGATGGTGTATTGGGCAGCCTCGTCGGCAGTGAGAACAGGACTTTCGGCAGTCTCATTGCGACGGTTGGTGTAGTTGCTGCCCTCTTTAGCGTCGTAAGCATCATATACTTGCTTTCTTCCACTCAAATCAACAGTTGTTCCTGTGGCTGTTGTTGAGTTGTACTCAGCGAAGCGCTTAGGATAACCACCGCTCATTTCATCCCAACCTGCAGCAGTAGGAATCACTTTCATTTTTGTGTCGATGAATAGGGCGATAGAGGTACCTTTCCCCCAAGGGCGTCCGAGCTTGTATTTGCCGTTAATTCCAGATTTGGAACCATCCTTGATGGTACAATCCTTGAAGATGTACCCATACTTGGTTGGAATGGATGGAACAGCGAGGTAACCTGTGCCGCACATTAGGAGCTCTACATTATTATAATATGCGTCGCCCTTTCCGCATAGGTAGTCGGTGTTGCCACGTAAGGTGCCACCCTCGAAGTAGAAACGGCTGTGCTCGTTATTGGAAACGTAGGTGTCCTGATAAGCCCAGAGGCTGACGTTCTTGCAGATGGTCTTGTTGCTCTTGTCGTTGAGTACGATGTCGCGACCTTTTCCATCTCCCATGCTACTGTACATCTTGATGTCCTGGATGTAAGTGTTGGTGGCGGTGCTGTTTAGGTCGAGAACATCACCCATGCCGATTCCTTCCAAGACATTAGCCATATTGTAACCATTGTTGATTTCAACAGAAGGAACAGTATTGGTCAGGGCGGTGTTGTCGATGCCTTCGCCGATGATGGATACGTTAGGAGTATTTAGATATGTGGTAGGATCTGGGTAAGTCTTGCCATCTATACCAGTCTTGGTGGCTGTGGTACTGGCAGGAATCTTGTAGTCGCCCTGTTTTACGAAGATGCGGAAACGCTTGTTAGTTTCTGTGCGCTTGTTGGCTGTCTCGATGGCTTGGATAAACTCTTCTGCAGATGAAACGATGACATCGTAGAGCACTTTGGTCACCGTTGGTTTCTCTTTGGTAGAGAAGTGGATAGTAATGTCGCTGGCGATAGCGTTGTCTGTCAGGTCTGCCACAGAACCTGCAGAGAGAGTGAAGGTGTATGCTGTGGCATAGCTCAAGCCTTTGTATGTGAAAGCGATGGTCTTGCCAGATACTGTGCCTTCGATGGATTGACCGTTGAGGGTTGCTTTGGCTTTGTCTGTGAGTTTTACCTTTTCGTCGAATGTCAATACGATTTTGCCGTTGGCAGAGGCGTTGCTTGCGCTTTCTGCTGGTACGTTAGTGACAAGGATAGGAGCTGCGCCATCGTCGATGAGCTTGGCGTTTCCTGTGATGTAGATGCCTGCGAGGGCAATGCCATCGTTATTTCCTGATGCACCCTTGATCTCTGATGTCTTGTCGGCTATCCAACGTACATAGACTTCTGCCTTGTGACAGGCTTCTGCTGGAAGAGAGAACTCGGTCGTTGTCCATGCCTTGGCAGCTGGAAGCTCAATGGCTCCCACCTTGGTCCAATCTTCTCCATTGAGCGAGACTTCTACATTATATATAGAATAAGCATTGTAGTTGTAGAGCATGCTGCTCTTTACCTTGATGTCGGTGAAGGCTGTGGCATTGAACTTGGTCTGCCAATAGGTCTCGCCAAGAGCTTTGGTTGACTTCTTGGTCCAGTTGACTGCGGCGTTCTTGCCTTCGTAGCCACCAGTCTTGTTGCTCTTGTCGAGCCAACCGTATGTGTTGCCGTCGGTATCACGAAGTACGAGTTGTACGGCATCGTTGTCCTCAGCGGCAAAGTCTGCCGTGCGCCCTTCCTTTCCTTCCTGATAGAAGTCCCATGCCACAATGTAATCCTTGGCAGAGAAAGTGGCAGTCATGTCTTTGTCGCCATCCATGATAACTTGGGTCTCGGCGTTTGTCTCGCCATTGCTCCAGTTGTTGAAGCTGATGATGTCATTGCTGTTCGCCGTGAGGGTTACCTCAGTGCCTTCCTCGTACATATTCTTTCCATCTATGATTTCTGGGGCAGGGGAGAGGTTTACCATGTGGTCCTTGGCACCGCCTTCTACCTTGTAGTTGAGTGCGTATGTGTTTACCTTCTTGTAGTTGGCTGTCAAAGAAGTGTTGGCCGTCAGGCTGAATGTATATACCTTATCTATAGAAACTTCCTTGCCTTTGCCATCAGTCCAGTTGACAAACTTGTAGCCAAATTTGTCGTTAGCAGTCACCTTGATTTCTGTCTCTGCGTCGAATGATTCACCTGTGGGATAAACTGTAGCAGGGGTCATGTCGGCAGGATTGGTGGTGATGTTGAGGGTGTATTGCTCCACTGCCTCTGTTGTGCCATTGAGCAAACCGTTGATATGTACATCTGCGAAGCCACCTTGTTTTCCACTATTCACGCCCACTGTACAGCTTAAAGTGAAGCCATCAGATGAGGTAAGTCTTGTTTGTTGTTCCTCTGTAAGCTTTATGTCGAAATGGTTTGTGAAGTTGTCATTTTTGCCATATTTGTCTGTTTCAGCAGTCTTGTTGTCTCTTTGTGCGGTAAAAGTGCCAAGGACTACGGCGGTGCCGTCTGGCAATTTGGCTGTTACAACAATTCCGTTTTCGGCATCCGTACCAAAGCGGTTGATGTAAGCACTGACTGATGTTGGTGTGAATGTGAGTCCTTTGGTTGGTTTTACGGTCCATTCTACAGCCTTGGTAGTCCCAGTAGGATTGAATGCAATCATCTTCATTTTATTGCCACTGGCATTGAGAGTTGTGGTGGATGATTTTGCCGTAACCTTTAAGTCTCCAGTGTTGACATTTACCATGCTGAATCCATCGTTCGGAGTCTGTACACAATTGGTGGCATAGTCTTCGATATTATTGAATGCCCATACTGCACTCGCAGTTTTGTTGTTGTATATCTTGCCTCCTGTGTCGGCAAAGGAGGTCAAGTAGCCAAATAGAACTGCAAATAATAGTCCGATTCTTGTTAGATTTTTTTTCATTTGATAGTTACTTTTAGGTTTATTCTAATTATTGTTTGTTTGCTTTTAGTTTGTTGTTTAAGTTTATGCTGTTTATTTTTATTGACTGCCAACTTGTCTTTGGGGGTCAAGTTGATTCTTCGGCAAAAATACATAATAATTTGCAAGATACGGCAAGTGTGGATTGATAACTGCACGCAATCGTTTGCGCTGGACATAGATAAATGTAGAGAGTGTTGTTGTAGTAGGGAGTCCACAAAAAGTTACGTAAACGTTTACGACGGATTAATCCTTTAATGTCTTGCGTTTTTTGCGATTATATCGTATATTTGCAGCGTAGTCCCACGGGGGCTAATATTCTAAAACAAAACAATAACTAAAAACAAATGATTATGAAGAAATTTTTTACTCTTATTGCAGCTGTCGCCATGGCAGCAAGTGTTAATGCTCAGACTCAGGAATGGAACTTTAGTAACTGGGAGACTGGTGAAATTAACTCTGTTGTAGAAAAAGATGGCTTGACAGTTTATGCTACAAGTGAGAAGGCTATCTCAATTGACGGAAACAAAAAAAACTGTTGATGCAGTGAAATACACACAACGCCTTAAATTTGGTGGAACAGGAAGTGTCAGCGACTTAGATAATATGGTTCGTGTTGTAGCATTTGATGTAACCGGGGCTTGTGATATTTACGTTGTTGCAGCCCATGGCAGTTCAAGCGGTGATCCGAGACCTTTGAAAATAGACGCAGTAGTTGACGGAACGGTAACTCCTGTAGGTGAAGTTTCTATTGATGCAGGTGAATGTAAAAGTGCCACAGTAAAGTATACGGGCGCTGCAGCGAGAATCTTAATCTATTCGGGTAAGAGTGGTATTAATCTTTACGATATAAAGGTTACCTCCGGCACTTCCGGCATTTCTAACATTCATGCTTCTCAAGCAGCCAATGAGGGCGCAACATTCAACCTCTTGGGGCAGAAAGTGGCAAGCAATGCCAAGGGGCTTGTTATCAAGAACGGCAAGAAGTTCATCAACAAGTAATCTCGTTTCCTCTTGCAGGAGTTCATTCCTGCAAGAAACAAAAAACATAAGGTCTTCTGTTTCCGCGGAAGACCTTTTTCCATTCTCGTTGTTTTTCCCTCAGCTTTTTGCGGCACACATAAATATATATATTAAAAAAGCCTCCCGCATTCGCATGCGAAAGGCTCCGAGTTTTTTATAACTGTGAAACTTTTTTGCAAAGAATGTTGATGTTTCGCAAATATTTTGTATCTTTGAACTCAATTTCTTTATCATTGTGCAGGAGCTAATAATAAAATAGGTATATAAATAAAAGGGTTATGAACGAAGAACAAAAACAAGCAATTATAGAGAGTGGAAAGCAATATTTCCGCTCTATTATCATACCTAATCATCTGAAGAATTTGAATAAACTGCATTTGAGTAGTTTTGATATAAATCCATTTCTGATTCATTATCTTGCTGCGTTCTTATGTGGAGATACTCAACCAACAAGTTTGGCCAAAGCTCTTGTCTATCCGCGTATACTCGGTACAAGCCTTAATACCAGTTTCGGTCAAAATGTCCAGGTCTTTATTTCCCAACTTCAAGAAGTCGTCGGGGGGCGCATCAGGCATAGATGGTATAGATATAGAATTTGTTGACGCCATGGACGGACGGCGCAAATACTGTCAGTGCAAGGCTGGACCAAAAACTATCAATAAGGACGATATTACTACCATTTTGAGCCATTTAAATATCTTATGAACAAATCGAGACTGGATAGAATGGGATTGCAGTTTGATGATCTTGTTGTTGGAGTCTTGTATGGAGAGAAGGGAAGCCTGTCGGCTTTTTACAAGGCAATAGACACTCATTATCCTGTGTTGTGTGGCTCTGATTTTTGGATGCATCTCACAGGTGATGAAACTTTTTATCATCGCCTGGCCAAGGCTTTTGGAGAAGTTGTTGATGAAGATGGTATTGACGGAAGCGCACTTATCCTTGCCAAAGTAGAAGAAATTGCAGAAGAAATCATACAGAAAGGTGGTTTGTGATTATGACATTTATTTCAGAGAATAATTTAGCAGCGCTTATAGGAACATCTAATTGTAAAACGGCTCTTCAAAGACTACAAGCCTGTCGAATTGAATATTTGGCGAACTTTCACAGATACTACCATTAAAAAACTGATTGGGCTTTCGTAAGTTCTGAAGTTAAAGTTTGCTGCTATTAACGGTGATTTTTTTTCCAGTTGGGCGATTATTTTTTCTCAACTGGACAAAATTTTTTAAGAAGCGACACACATGCAAGCACCATCTTATGGTGCAAAGGTGGATGACAAGGAGAGGTTGTTATTTGTAAGTATTTATTTCCATTTTTTGCCTACTTCTATTTGGGCAATCTAATAGCAAAGAAGTGGATTTCAGCATGCGCTGTTCCCTTGTTTTATGACTTTTCTCGAGATGTCATTCTATAGTCGTACGACATTGCAGCCTGTAGTTGTACAACTATAGAGTTTAATGTCGTACGTCCATACAGGCTATGGTTGTACGACTATAGGGGGTAATGTCGTACGACCATAGTGCTTTCAAATATTCCCCTTGAAGCGTTAAATTTGTAACTGCGTGATTTTCAGTATATTCGTGTTTGTTCCAAAATTTCAATATTCATAAGCTAATGTGAATTGGCTGGAAATACGAAAATCTCAGCGAAGAAAATGTAAAGATAATTTTGCGGAACTCGCAGACCTCTATGCACAATAAAAAAAGGTTCCCTGCCAATTGCAAGGAACCTTAGGTCTTTATCTCTCCTCGTGAGGGGATGAGGATGATTTACTTCTGTACGAACTTCTTACCAGCCTTGATGACTACGCCCTTGTAGGTCTTGTCTACCTTCTGACCTGCGAGGTTGAATGTTGGAGCATTTACATCGGCAACATCCGTTGTGATGCTGTTGATGCCTGTGGTAGTTGTCGGAACAACTGTTGGAGCAAGTTCTATTTGGGAGTTGTATGGGATTAAGATACCTGTATAATCCATGGCAGACTCCGTGTTAGGAGTGTAATCCAATCTGAACTTGTTGTAAATCTGCAACGTCTTGTCTTCATCATTGTAGTAGTTCGTGTAATTACCAGAAACTATTTCAACAAGTGTAATATTCTTTACCGTGACCAACTTACAAGCGTTCTCAGCCTTTGCTGCTTCTTCTACGGTCATTTCGATAGGTTCGATTGAGCCGTCTGTAGCGGTAAGGGTGTTCGCTTCAATGTTTGTAAGCTCGGGGAGCTTGTTGAATTCATCATACGTACCTTCAATGGTACCATTAAGAATTTGGCCTGCTGTATAAGTCAAATTACTCTTGTAAATGTCGATGCCTCCAGTTGCATCAACAATATACATGTCGTTTGTTCCGTTTACATACTGGACTTTGGCATCTTTCAATGTCAAAATAGCCTTGTTGCCAGCACCAATAGCCTTAAAGGCCGCTATGTTTTCCACCTTAGGAGTCTCAACAGTTCCTGCTGTTCCCTTTTTCCAAATCAAAATCTTTTGTATTTGGTCATTGTTGGCATTTGTTACTTTGATGGTATAGACTGTATTTGCGGCCTGGTGGTCTGCTGCGATTTCGTATTGTTTGGTTCCTTTAGCCCCTGTTGTTTCAGTACTAACAGCTTTATCGCCAACATAAATGTTTCTTGTGGTTTTTTTGGAACCTCCATCAGGGCTTACAATGTCTATTCTTTCCACGTCAAAGTTGAACTTTGGGAGAGTAATTGTTGCATTTTCTTTACCGTAGAATAATGCAGAATTCTGTTTTAACCAATAATATGCAGTTGGAGCAGCTACGGTGATGGTGTAAGAACCATTTGTAAAATCTTTAGCGTCTGTTGCTTTGTTTTCATTGCCATCAGGTAACTTCCAAACAGTGTTGTCTGTGAAGTCCAATGTGACCTCTTGTGCGTTCACTCCTCCACATACGAGAGCCAGTAACACGACTAATGAATAGCGTAAAATTTTGTTCATAAACGTAAGATTTAAAAATTAATAAATTGTAATTATCAAACTCTGTTGCAAAGATAGTAAAATTTTGTATTGGTTGTTTCTAAAATTGCATTAAATTTCGATTAAAATAAAAAATAGGCGAAAAATAACGTGTCATTGTCCTTTTTCGCCTATTGCTGTCCTATTTTTACTTTATTTTATTTGTCGCAAAAATACAACTTAAAATTGTAAATATCAAGATTTTATAAGATATTTTTATCCTTTCAAGTTTTATTCCGCCTTGGGCGAAAAATGTTTCACACGAATTTATATTGGCTCATCCGATATTTGGAGTGATGGTTTATATCTCCCACAGATAGCACAGATTTGCACGGATTTTTTTCGCAAACCCCAGGCTATACTCACTGATTGGGTGTTGCTTGCTTCGTCATAAGGTGGCGCAGATGCCAACAATTTATATCAGATATATCACGGAATCTGTGGCATCAAGCCACGAAGTAGGTGCCCAAGCATCTGTAGCATAGCCCGACTGTCCGCATAGAAAATCTGTGCAAATCTGTGCTATCTGTGGAAAAATGATATCACTCCATTTCTCAAAAGACCCCTACTTTTTACTTTCTGTTTTTGTGAAATAATTCCGAATGAGAGCCTAATCTCACTAAGTCAATGATGTCTTTTTCTATCCATATCAGCAGGTAGTCCCCCCTCAATATGGCATTCCATACACCCTTCGTATTGCCCTTTTAGCGTGTGAGCATTGTATTCTTTGGGGATAGCTTCCTCGTGGATAAGCAGATTCAAGATTTTTTCCAATGCTTTCACTTTTGATGGAAACAATCTGTATTTCTTGAAGTCCCTTTTGAATTGACTGGTAGGGTGTAGCTTTTTCATTCTTTCATCAGGTCGGATATTAGTGAGTTTACGTTGTCGTATGTCTCCTTCTTGGCCCAATCTTCACATTTGGAATAAGCCGTTAAATGTTCTTTAGCTTCTTCTATGGCAGCAATGGTTTCTTTGTTGGGGGCAAAAGTAATGCTGTTTGGGACATGCTGCTTCTGTGCCAGGTCGAGTGCATATTTCTTGACTTTTGCGACAAATTCTTCCAAACTATATGTTCCTGTACTTGGAACGTTAAGATGAATGTCTATTGTTTGCATATCGTTTACTTTATTTTATTTGTCGCAAAAATACGACTTAAAATTGTAAATACCAAGATTTTATAAGATATTTTTATTCTTTCAAGTTCTATTATCAGAAAAAATCCCTGCCTCCGCTGCAGAGCGGAAGCAGGGTATAAGGAGTGTGTCTTGCTTTATTTGTTCATCAATCCCTGTTGTTCCATTTCGAGGCTTGCCCAGATGAAGGGACCCACGCCCTTGGCATCGTTGTCGCGGATGGGCTCGCTCATATAGTATTCGAAACTGCCGTCTCGCTTGTAGTTGGGCTTCTTGACGTATGGACCCGGGCCAGGCCCCAAGCCGCTTACAGCGCAGCAGCGTGTCAGACTGATGGTCTTGTCGGGGTTCACCTTGACAAACTGATTCAAGATACCGTTGTATGCCTTGATGCCTGCCTTGAGGTATTCTTCTGAGAGGTAGCCCTTGCGGTAGCCCTTGAGCAGAACATAGGCAAACATCGAGGAGGCTGTGCTCTCCAGATAGTTGCGAGGGCCTTTGACATCCATCACGTCGTACCACACGCCGGTCTTCTTGTCCTGGTACTTCACCACGCTCTTCATCGCCTTGTTCAGCAGGTCGATGACTTCCTGTCGGCGAGCGTAGTTCTCGGGCATGGCGTCGAGGCATTCGGTCATCGCCATCACATACCATCCCAGGGCTCTCGCCCAGGTGTGCTGGCTCTTGCCGTCCTCCTTGTTGGCCCAGAACTGCTGATGGGTCTCGTCCCAAGCGTGCTTCCAGAGCTGTGTCTTCTCATCGTAGGTGCGATAGTCGGTCTTCACCATCTGGTCTACCGCATCGTCGAGGTACTTCTCCGCCTTCTTGGGCTTCATGGTCTGCACGGCATACTGGCAGTAGAACGGCAGTCCCATGAAGATGCCGTCGAGCCATACCTGGTTGGCGTAGATGGCCTTGTGCCAGAACACTCCCTCCTTGGTGCGGGGCTGGTTCTGCAGTTGCTTGAAGAGCGTCTTCAGCGCTTTCTCCGTTCCCTTGGTAGGGAAGAGGTTGTGCATGCGCAGGATGAACTTGGCGGTGCGCACGTTGTCGAGATTGAAGTCTTTGTATTTGTAGCCGGTGATGTTGCCTTTCTCGTCGATCATCTTGGCGGGATATTCCTTCAGGTAATCCAATATGGCGCTGTTGCCTTCCTTGTATCGCTCGTAGGTATCGAGCATTCCCTCCATCTCGATGCCCATCACATAGCTCCACTTGGGCTTGTTGCTGAAGTCGAGCAGGTAAGAGTGGGGCACACGCTTCATCTCGCTGTAGGTAAGCCATTCGCTGTAGTTCTTGTAGGGCTGGTCTTCCTTGTTGAGTACGAGCGAGCCGTTGATGACGAGGTTGTCGAACTTCACGTTGCGGGTCTTTCCGGTAATCTTTACAGGCTGTTTCACCACGCCATCGAACTTGCAGTTCTTGATGTTGATGTCGTAGACGTTCTCCAAGGAGTCGCGGCCAATGATCAGCACACCGTAGTCGCTCTTCTGGCAGGTTACGTTCTCTACATTCACGTTGTTCACGATAGGTTCGAAACCACGATAGCACACTTCGCGGTTCTCGTAGTCGAGGTTGATCTTTACCACAGCCTCCTTGCACTGACCCACGGTGACGTTGCGCATATTGATGTTCTGCACATGGCCTCCACGGCAGTTGTTGGTCTTGATGCGCAGGATGCGATCCAGGTGGGGTGAGTCCATCACGCAGTTTTCTGCGTATACGTTCTCGCAACCGCCTGAAATCTCGCTTCCTATCACCACGCCGCCATGTCCGTCTTCCATCTTGCAGTTGCGTATGATGATGTTTCTGGACGGCTGGTTCCAGAGGCGTCCGTCGTTGTTGCGTCCACTCTTGATGGCAATGCAGTCGTCACCGGTATGGAAGACGCAGTTCTGGATGAGAACGTTCTCGCAAGCCTCTGGGTCGCATCCATCGCCGTTAGGTCCTTCGTTCCATATGTACACTCCGTCCACGGTGATGTTCTTGGAGAGCAGAGGGTGTATTACCCAGAAAGGCGAGTTGATCATCTTGACATCCTTGATGAGGATGCGCTCGCAACGTACCATGTTGACCAGCTGTGGACGCAAGCCTTGGCCCATGCCGAACTTACGCTTGTCGAAGGGCACGCCATCCTCTGCCATCTTCTGTAGTTTGCTGCGCGCTCCCAGTTTCTGGCTCTCTTTCGTCACTCCTTCCTTGTAGCCGAAACGGGGGCTTCCGCACCACTGCCAGAAGGTGTCGTTGCTGCCTCCTCCGTCGATGGTTCCCTTTCCTGTGATGGCGATGTCGGTAGCCTTGTAGGCATAGATGCAGGGAGAATAGTTCCAGCAAGCCAAGCCTTCCCATGAGGTGCGTACCAAGGGGTAGAGCTTGGGCTCGAAGGCAAAGTGCAGGGTGGCACCTTCCTCGATGACGAGGTTGACATGGCTCTTCAGCTCAATGGCTCCTGTGTTCCAGGTTCCCTTTGGTATGACGACCTTGCCGCCTCCTTTCTTGGAGACAAGGGAAATCACTCGATTGATGGCCTTTTGGTTTTGGGCAGCCGTAGCTGTGGTCTTGGCACCAAAAGACGTGATGAGAAACTGACGCTCGGCAATGCTTGGCAATTGGATGCTTTGCTCGATACGCTTGTACTCGTTGTCGTCCCATCCTGCTGCAAAGGCGCACGCGGGGAATAGGATAGCAAGCAATAGTGTCTTTAAAAATTTCATAATTTGCCTTAAAATAGATGTTGATTAAATACTGTAGTTGTTATTTTCGCCACAAAGATAACGATTTTTTTCTGTAATGGTTGCGTACACAATGTTAAAAAACTTATTTTTCATGGAAAAAACTTGCAGTTGTCAACAATAAAGTTTATATTTGCAATCTCTTTAGTAGTATTTCAATTTCTTTATTGAAATCATTGTCATTGAGGTTGGTGCATCCAGCATCAACCTCTTTTTTCTTATATAGCAGATGTTGGCGTTTGGGTGTCTTGGGTAACTTTGGCGAATGTTTTAAGAGGCTTTTTCGGGGCATTTGTTAAAATTTAGTGTGAAAGCAGATAAAAAGAGCTGTCTTATTTGGCGGTTTTTGATAAAAATGCTATCTTTGCAGAGATTTTTAACATTTGTACCACCATAAAAAAAGATAGCCTATTGATAATGAATTCTACTTTTTAAGAATCAAAAGAGGTTAACAAAATGAGAAAACTCAAAAAAATGACCGACGAGCAACTCGCCTTGGCTTATGTCGAGGGCGACAATCGGGCATTCGATTTATTGCTGTCTCGCAATGAGGTAAAACTATTCGGCTACATTATGTTCGTGGTCCACGACCAGGAAAAGGCAAATGATGTCTTTCAGGAAACATTTGTCAAGGTCGTCACCAAACTTCATCAACGTCAATATGTGCCCAATGGCAAGTTCTTAGCGTGGTGTATGCGCATAGCCCACAATGTGATGATGGATATGTATCGCGACAACAGGATACAGAACATTGTGGAGACTCCCGATGGCAACGATATGTCGAATCTGCGAGACGAATACGTGGTCTTCGACAATGCGGAGAACAGTATTGTGCGGGGGCAGGTGATGTCGGATGTCAAGAAGATGGTCAACCTGTTGCCTCCTACCCAGCGAGAGGTGGTGTACATGCGTTATTACCAGCAGCTGTCTTTCAAGGAAATAGCCGAACTGACGAATGTGAGCATCAACACCAGTCTTGGCAGGATGCGTTACGCACTTCTAAACCTGCGTCGTATGGCTCGGGAGCACGATGTGTTTGCGAATGTCACAATGTTTTAAGGCTGTGGATGGTGGACAAGGGGTCTGCGCTCTTGAATACATAGCTGCCGCTTACCAAAATGTCGGCGCCAGCCTCTATCAGGCGAGGTGCTGTCTCTGCCTGTACGCCACCATCAATCTCTATCAGGGCTTTAGAGCCTGATGCCTTGATGAGTTGGCGAAGTCGTCCCAACTTGGCGATGGTGTTCTCTATGAACTGCTGCCCTCCGAAGCCTGGGTTCACACTCATCAGCAACACCATGTCCACGTCGCAGATAATGTCTTCGAGCATGCAGACAGGGGTGGAGGGGTTCAGGGTGACACCGGCTTTCATTCCTGTGGCATGGATTTGCTGTATGGTGCGGTGGAGGTGTGTGCATGCCTCGTAGTGTACGTTCATCATCATGGCGCCTGCCTTGGCAGTCCGCTCTATGTACTGTTCTGGATGTACGGTCATGAAATGCACGTCGAGCGGCTTGGCGCATATCTTAGATACTGCCTCGATGACGGGAAATCCAAACGAGATGTTGGGCACGAACACCCCGTCCATCACGTCGAGATGAAGCCAGTCGGCTTCGCTCTTGTTGATCATCTCTATGTCGCTTTTTAAGTCGATGAAGTTGGCTGACAATAGGGAGGGAGATATGATAGTTTTCATTCTTTATGCTTTTTTAGTTGAGGCAGAACGCCTCGTAACGTCCGTTCATGTTGATGGCGCGATAAGTATAGGCTATCTGCTTTATGATGTTGATAGTCTTTTTCGACGGTCTTAATTCATCTGAAGTAGAATATTGATCCATAGGCGCTTTGTGTCTGTTAAGTTCTTGTTTTT
>DJOI01000001.1:0-17999 GCA_002439605.1 Candidatus Segatella mututuai
TGTATCTCTTACATAGAGATTCGGAAATTTGGTTCAATTTGGTTCAATCTTCCATATCCCTTATTTTTATTCACTTTTGTTCATATCGCTGTCAAAATTTTGGCGTTGGCATCGTCCACTTCGGAAGTTTGGATGGAGCGGAGGTATATCTGAGTGGTAGCTTCAGAGTTGTGTCCTAAGGCTTGGCTGATGACAGAGACAGAGACATCGTTGTCTCTTGCCACCGTCGCCCATGAATGGCGTGCGACATAGAGCGTCAGCTTGCCTTGGATTCCCATCTTCGCACCTAACTTTTTCAGATGATAGGTGATGCGTGACTCGGCATTATGGTATAGGCGCAGTTCATCCTGTCTATTGTTTGGTGTTGTCTTGTTTTTTCGTTGGGTATCGCTATTTGCGAGAAATGGAAAGAGATAAGGAGAGGAGGCTGTCTCGGCTTGGTACTTATCGACTATATCTTGCATATCTTTCTCCCAACGGATAGAGAGGCGTTGCCCTGTCTTGCTTCGGGTGTAAGTGATAAAACCGTCTTTAAGGTCGGACTTACGCAGATGAGCCAAGTCGATGAAAGAGATGCCACGGAGATAGAAAGACATCAAGAAAGCGTCTCTTGCCAGTTCTTGTTTTGAAGAGAGTTTATTTGCGCCATTAGCATCATTAATTGTATTCAAGTGCTTGATGCTGCTGACGGCTGCTGTAGGAATGGCTCGCTTCTTGGTCTTGGCAATGCCAGTATAGACATTCTTGAAGGGACTCTGTTGCGGAGTTGAAATTAAACCTTTCTCCACAGCTTTGTTGTATGTGGCACGGAGAATTCGGAGATAGAAGGAACTGGTGTTGGCGCATACCCTCGCCACGTTCTTCAGGTATGCCTCGTAGGATTGCAGTTCTTCCGCATCTATCTCTTTGAAGGTGATGTCCTTGTTGTTTCTGAATCGCATGTAACTGTTGAGGGTTGTCTTGTAATGCTGCATGGTGCGAAGCTGCCCATTCTTCAGCAACAGGGCGATGAGGAGGTTCATGAATTGGAATAACGACTCTGATGTTTTCTTGTTTCTTGCCATAATGGATAGTGTATTTACGATGTTTATAAAAATATGACAGAGACACCTCTGTCTCTTTTCAAGAAACAAAGATGCCCCTATATATAATTAATAATGTGTCAGATGTCGTCTCTCTATCGCCTTGACGTTGTCATTCAACCGTTGCCTTCTATTGTACGCCATGAGCCTCCATGAAAAGGGCAACGGCTCTCGTCAACTCCGTATAGAGCTGGTCGTAATCCGGCGACTGGGCAAAGCTGTCATCGGTGAGGTCGTAGATGAAATACACGTTGTCAACCAAAGGCAGGAGGTTTGAGGAAGTGTCGGAAGAGGTGGATAAAGGATAAATGCTTAGTCCTTATATTTCCACGGATCGTTTGTCCTGTCACAAGATTTGTCAGCAGAAAACGAAATGGATATGGGGAACACGGCGAAACTAACGGGAAAGGCGATGCCGTTTACAAAAAGAGAAAAGAGCATAGTAACAAGGGACAATGCGGCAACCATACCCCAAGGGCAAAAGAAATAAAGTTTAACATAAAATTGCTTGTCGACGGCAAAGAGAAATTAGTAACCAATACCTCAACGGTGGCGGAGCTACATAGGGACAGAAAAACATTGCCTGGGTCATTGACTTGATGAAAGCCGAAGACAATGTTCTGGGACTTCCCAAGCGTAGCGACTGGCCAAAAGGCGAGCAGTCGCTGCATGATAACAATACTGAAAAAGCCAAGGCAGGACTTGCATCCCCACCTTGGCTTGTTTTTTCACCTGATGACCTTCACCTCGCCATCCTTGCCCAGCTTCACTATGCTCGAAGGCGTGTGGGGCTTATGCTCCTGTCGGCGGCTCCAGCAAACATAGTCGACAGCCTCCAGCAACTTAGGGTCGATGTCCTGGTAGTTCTGTGCCGCCGGCTCGCCACTCACATTGGCGCTGGTGCTTACCACAGGCTTCTGGAAACGATAGCACAATTCCTTACTGAAGGGCTCATAGGTGACGCGCATCGCCAAGCTGCCATCCTCGGCCACCAAATTCTCAGCCACTCCCGTGGCATCGTCGAGGATGACGGTGGTGGGCTTCACAGGCATGGCCGCGTCGATAAAATCCCACGCCACCTGAGGCACGTTGCGAAAATAACGTGCCATGCGGTCGGCACTGTCCACAAGGCAGATGAGTGCCTTGCTGTCGTCGCGATGCTTTATCCGATAAACCTTTGCCACTGCCTCGGCGTTGGTGGCATCGCAGCCGATGCCCCACACCGTATCCGTGGGATAGAGAATCACTCCACCCTTGCGCATGCACTCCACCGCATTCTTGATATCTTCTTGCTGTGTCATATTTTTAATTACTTTTATATTGTTCAATGTCCCTCATTCCATTCAGGAAATCACGGGTTTCCATTCTCTTCTTGCCGCTCATCTGCAGGGTGTCGAGCCTCAGCCATTCGTCGGCGCAAGCTATCAACAACTGCTTTCCCTCGACACGCAAGGTTCCGGCGGTCTCGTAAGAAGCAGTTCCTGTCTTGGTTGCCTTGAAGACCTTCAGTACCAGTGTCTTGCCACCTTCATTCCGAAGCTCGGTCCAGGCGCCAGGATAAGGCGAGAGACCGCGAATGAAGTCGTACACATTCTTGGCAGGCTGACGGAAGTCGATGCGACAGGTATCCTTGAATATCTTAGGTGCGCCATGCAGCACGGTGCTGGTGGAAATCATATCCTCCTGAGGCATGGATTCAATGTTGCCGTCGGCGGCGAGCAGACGGTCGATGGTCTCGGTGGCAATCTCGGCTCCCAGGTGCATCAGCCCGTTGTAGACGTACTCCACGTCGGCATCGTCGGGGATGGCAAAAGACTTCTGCATGATGATGCGCCCTGTGTCGATGTCGTGGTCGAGGAAGAAAGTAGTGACACCCGTCTGCGTCTCGCCGTTGATGACAGCCCAGTTGATGGGAGCCGCTCCACGATACTGGGGAAGCAACGCCGCATGCACATTGAATGTGCCGAAGCGAGGCATAGCCCATACTACCTCAGGTAACATACGGAACGCCACCACCACCTGCAAGTCGGCCTTGTAGCTACGCAACTGCTCCACGAACACGGGGTCTTTCATCTTAACAGGCTGCAACACGGGCAATCCCTGCGACAAGGCGTACTGCTTGACCTGCGATGGCTGCAGTGTGTCTTGATGGCGTCCAACGGGCTTGTCGGGCTGGGTCACCACAGCCACCACATTATATCCGCCCTCCACAAGGCTCTTGAGGGATTCCACCGCGAACTCCGGAGTTCCCATAAAGACGATTCTCAAATCTTTTTTCTCCATATAAGCAATATTTTCATGTTATTCAGCCGACATATCGGCCACGATCTGCCGATACACCGTATACATCTTGACACGGCTGATATAGCCCACCAGCACGCCCGTGGCATCCACCACTGGCAACTGGGCCGCATCGGTCTGGTCAAACTTCCTCATTACCTCGTCCATAGGCTCGTGGTCGGTCAGCACGGCCGCCGGCTGCAACATGAGCTGGCGAACAGTGAAACGGTTATAGAGCTCGGAACGGAAGATGATGTGGCGAATGCGAGTGATGTCTATCACTCCCAGTAGGATGCCTCCCTTGTCGACCACAGGCAGGAAGTTGTTGTTGCTGCGGCTTATCTCGGACACGAGCTTGCCCATGGGCAGGTCGGCGTGAACTGGATGATAGTCTTTCTCTATGACACTCTGCATGCTCATCAGTGTAAGAGCCGCGCGATCGATGTGATGGGTAAGAAGCTTGCCTTCCCGCGCCAGTCGCAGTGCGTAGATGCTGTGGCTCTCAAAAATGCTGATGGTAAGATAGGACGAGATGCAGACGATCATGAGCGGCATAAAGAGCTGATAGCCGCCCGTGAGCTCGGCGATGAGGAAAATGCCCGTGAGTGGCGCATGCATCACGCCCGTCATCACGCCCGCCATTCCCATGAGCGTGAAATTTTGCTCGGGCACGTAGACACCAATATCGTTGGCGTTCCAAAAACGCGAGAAGAAGAACCCCGCGAAGCCACCGATGAATAGCGAAGGCGCGAAAGTTCCGCCGCAGCCGCCACTGCCGTTGGTAGCCGACGTGGCAAACACCTTGGTAATGGTTACGAGTGCAATGTAGACGAGCAGCAGGTGGCCGTGGCCATAAAAAAGCGAGTTGTTCATCACCTGCTCCCAATCCGCCTCCGTCCTACCCTTGAGCAGGATGTTGACAGCCGAGTAGCCCTCTCCATAGAGCGACGGGAACAGGAATATAAGGGCGCTAAGGACGAGTCCGCCCAGGAGGAGCTTGGCATACGGATGCTTGCCAAGATGGGCAAACACGCCCTCACAAGCCGACATGGTTCGCATGAAATAAAGACTGACAAAGCCACAGAATATACCCAGCAGGATACATACTGGCGCACGGTCGAGCACCCAAGGCGAGGTGAGTGTGAAGTCGAAGAGCGACTTCGATCCCATCAGGATATAGGTGAAACAGGTGGCCGTGACACACGAGATAAGGATGGGCAGGAGCGAGGCCATGGACAGGTCGACCATCAGCACCTCGAGCGTGAAGACCAGTCCCGCTATGGGTGCCTTAAAGATTCCCGCAATGGCGGCACTGGCCCCGCAACCCACCAATAGTATCATCGTTTTTTTGTCCATGCGGAACATCTGCCCCAGATTGGAACCGATGGCAGAACCAGTGAGCACAATGGGGGCTTCGGCTCCCACCGAACCTCCGAAGCCGATGGTTATGCCAGAGGCCACCACCGACGACCAGCAGTTATGGGCACGCAACTTGGAGTTCTTGGTGGAGATGGCGTAAAGCACTCGAGTGATACCGTGCGAGATATTGTCGCGCACCACATACTTGACAAAGAGAGACGTGAGATAGATTCCCACAACAGGGAAGAGCAGAAAGAGCAGGTTGTACGTGCTCTTGACAAATCCCGAAGTTAGCAGAACCTGTATCTCGTGCACGATGCCATGCAGGAAGTAACCTGCCAACGAAGCCAGCAAGCCTATGACAAAAGCCAACATCAAAGTCGTCTGGTGATCGGATACATGCTTCTTCTGCCAGGCGACGAACTTCGCCACCATACTCGGTCTCTCAGCTACGTCATCCTTCATTTTCCTTTATCTCCTATTCTTTTGTTATTAATGTCGAATATTGAGTCTTGCTTACGCCACTATGTGTCAACCAGAACGCAACCAAGGCGTACCCAATTCACCATTCAACACTCAACATTCAACACTCCATTAAAATTCCGAAGTGAAATGAAACTTGATATGCTTGAAGTCCTGCTGCGCCATGCTGAGCACATAGCCCGAGTCGGCGAGGAACACATCCCTCCCCTCGATATCCTTTGCCATGTACTGGTACTTGCGCTTCTTGAAGTTCTCAAGTTCCTGTGTATCGTCTGCCTCTATCCAGCACGCCTTGTGCAGGTGGACGGGCTCCCAGCGGCACTTGGCGTTGTATTCGTTCTCCAGACGATACTGGATGACCTCGAACTGCAGCTGTCCCACGGTGCCCACGATGCGACGACCGTTGAACTGGTTGACGAACAGCTGCGCCACGCCCTCGTTCATCAGCTGCTCCAAGCCCTTCTGGAATTGCTTGCTCTTCATCGGGTCGTCGTTCTCAATATACTTGAAAAGCAGAGGCGAGAACGACGGCAGGCCACGGAAATGGAGCTGCTCGCCCTCTGTGAGCGTGTCGCCAATCTTGAAGATGCCGTTATCGGGCAAACCCACGATGTCGCCAGGATAAGCCTCGTCGATGGTGTTCTTGCGCTGCGCCATGAACTGGGTGGGGGAAGAGAAGCGGACCGTCTTGCCCAGACGCACATGCAGATAAGGCTGATTGCGCACAAACTTGCCCGAGCAAACCTTGCAGAAGGCAATGCACGAACGGTGGTTGGGATCGATATTGGCGGTTATCTTGAAGATGAAGCCAGTGAACTTCGGCTCGTCCGGCTCCACCAGCCGTTCCTCGGCTTGGGTTGGCCTGGGCGACGGTGCTATTTTGACAAAGCAGTCAAGAAGCTCCTGAACACCAAAGTTGTTGAGCGCAGAGCCAAAGAACACGGGCGCCACATCGGCCGAGCGATAGGCCTCCACATCGAAGGCCGGATAAACCCCATCCACCAGTTCCAAGTCATCGCGCAACTGGGCAGCCTCGCGATTGCCCACATGTTGGTCGAGCTCCTCGGAGTCGATGTCCACCTCGACCTTCTCGGTCATGCGCTGCTTGTTGGGAGTAAAGAGGTTGAGCTGTTGCTCGTAGATGTTGTACACGCCCTTGAAGCGGGCACCCTGTCCGATAGGCCAGGAAAGAGGACGCACCTTGATTTTCAGTTCCTGTTCCAGCTCGTCCAGAACATCGAACGGGTCGCGACCCTCGCGGTCCATCTTGTTGATGAAGATGATGACGGGGGTGTTGCGCATACGGCACACCTCCATCAGCTTGCGCGTCTGCGCCTCCACGCCCTTGGCGGAGTCCACCACGATGATGGCAGAGTCTACGGCGGTCAGCGTTCGGTAAGTATCCTCGGCAAAGTCCTGATGTCCGGGAGTGTCGAGGATGTTCACCTTGTAGGGGTCACCCTTCTCGCCATCGGGCAAATAGTCGAACTCCATCACCGACGTGGAAACCGAGATACCACGCTGCTTCTCGATGTCCATCCAATCGGAAGTGGCTGTCTTGCGAATCTTGTTGTTCTTTACGGCACCTGCCACTTGTATTTGTCCACCAAAGAGAAGGAACTTCTCCGTCAGCGTAGTCTTTCCTGCGTCTGGGTGAGAGATGATGGCAAATGTTCTTCTTCTTTCTATCTCTTTCATAATCGTTGTCTAAATATTAATCGTCCTCAAATTTCAGCCCCTCCGTGCGGTCCTTGGCATAGTAATCGCTCAGCATGCCCACGAAGGTGCTGATTTCAGCCACGGCACGACTTGTCTCGGGTGTTATCTCCTTCTTCTGCAGGCGTAGCATCATCACGCCGTAGAGCGCATCAAGGCAGGTCTCAATCTCGTTCACGTCCTTGTCGCCCTTGTTGCGCAACTCCACGATGTAAGGCAACACCTTGTAGTATTCGGCATTGTAGATAGGGAACTTGCTGCTATGCAGCAACATGCCGTGCAAGTCTATGACATCCTTGAGCAACACGCGGTTGATGTTTAGATGGCCATACTCGCGCTTTCCCTCCTCGTTCATCATGCGGATGAGGTTGCCAAACCAGTCCAACTCCTCGGCCTTCTGCTCATCGGTAAAGTCGAAACGGTCGATATACTGCTTGCGGATAACAGGCAGCGAACAGCCATAAGCGCGGATGATGTCCTCCACCTGCCACATGTACAGCAGGTACTCGGCGATATTCTTCTTTCTTAACTCTTGTGCTACAAACATATATTTCGCTAAAATTATACTCTATATGCGATGGCTCGGCATAAGCCCACCGGGGTTGGTTAAAACTCGGGCAGATGGTACAGGTTGAACACTGTGCCCACCAACGCTATCAACGAGAAGATGATGACCACACTGCCTATCACCTTATTGATAATAAGGATGCCATTGGCATCAAACTTGCCACGTATTTTGTCGACAAGCCAAGTAAGCCCAAACCACCACAGCAAGGCACCAAACACAATGCTGAGATAGCCCACGCCCATCTCGACTGGCATGTCGGGAACCACAAAGGCAAACTGTGCGTAAGTGGCCATGAAGAGGAACACGATGAGTGGATTGGAGAGGGTGACAAGAAAGGCTGTCAGACCGTTATGAAACAACGTGCCTTTCTTGTTACTGCTTTCGTGCATGTTCTTCACCGGATTGCTCCTGAAGCAATATATCCCGAAGGCAAGCAACAGCAGGCTGCCCGAAATCTGAAGATAGAACTTGTTTTGGGCATTGTTGACGAAATCCATCACAAAACTCATGCCCAACCCCGTAAACATGGCGTATACTATGTCGCTGCAAGCAGCACCTACACCCGTCACAAAACCATACCAGCGTCCCTTGTTCAACGTGCGCTGAATACACAAAATACCTACCGGTCCCATGGGGGCAGAGGCAATGATACCTATGATAATACCCTTGAAAATAAAATCAAGAATGTTTATCTCTATTGGAAACAATGAATTCATACGAGGTGCAAAGATACAATTTTTTAGCCATACTATGCAAATTTTCCATCTAAAAACTTTGCTCAATACTTTTTTTTTCTTATCTTTGCCATCAAGATTAAAAATTCTAACTTATTAAAAACATAAACAACATGACAGAAAACGCATTAAAGCCGTATGTAATCGGCTTGGATCTTGGCGGAACCAATTCCGTTTTCGGAATTGTCGACGCACGTGGTGAAATCAAGGCCACCACTGCCATCAAGACTGGCGGTTACGACAATGTGAACGATTACGTAAAGGCTGCTGTCGAAGCACTACAACCTATTATCGATACCGTTGGCGGAATTGAGAAGATCAAGGCCATGGGAATCGGAGCTCCCAATGGCAATTTCTATAAGGGAACCATCGAGTATGCCCCCAACCTACCCTGGGCACACACCTGCGTGGTGCCTTTGGCCGACCTCTTCAGCAAGGCACTCGGCGGACTCCCAGTAGCGCTCACCAACGATGCCAATGCGGCAGCATTAGGTGAGATGACTTACGGTGTCGCACGTGGTATGAAGAACTTCATCGACATCACCTTAGGTACTGGTGTAGGCTCGGGCATCGTAATCGATGGAAGAATGGTATATGGAAGCGATGGCTTCGCCGGCGAGCTGGGGCATGTCGTAATGGTACGCGGCAAGGAAGGTCGCACATGCGGTTGTGGCAGGACAGGTTGCCTCGAGGCTTACTGCTCGGCTACCGGAGTAGCTCGCACCGCACGCGAATTCCTCGAGAAGAGCGACGAGCCTTCATTGCTCCGCGAGATAAAACCTGAAGACATCACTTCTTACGAGGTAAGTATAGCAGCCAGCAAAGGCGATGCCTTGGCCAAGCGCGTATATGACTTCACCGGCAAGCTGCTCGGCGAGGCCTGCGCCGACTTCACGGCATTCTCCTCGCCAGAGGCTTTCGTCTTCTTCGGCGGTCTTACCAAGGCTGGAGACCTTTTGATGAAGCCACTCAAGGAGGCTTACGACAAAGCCGTGCTACCCATCTTCAAAGGCAAGGCCAAGTTCCTCATTTCAACTCTCGACGGCAGTTCTGCGGCTGTCCTCGGTGCCAGCGCTGTGGGTTGGGACTTGTAACAACTCTGTTCATCAATCTTTATTCTGGATTTCTGGTATGGTCGGTACCAGGAAATATAGGAAAGGGCGTCGAAATAATTTCGGTGCCTTTTTTCATGACCGAAAGGCTACTACATACAAAACGAAAGGCTGCGTCAAAGGGATACTTCCCGAAAGACACAGCCTCTCTCTGTTTACATATACCTATCTTCGTATTGCTCTTTTTTACTTCTGTAGCGTAATACCCATCAGCCCCACAACCACCTCGTTGCTTAGGGTTCTGAGGGTTAGCGATCGAAGCTTCTTCTTTGGGTCGAGAGGCATGTCGAGCATGGTGGCCGCACCACCAGGCAGGGCACACATCGCCAATTTCATATCGGGAAGATCGCCAGCTGTGGCTGCCTCCTGATAGTGGGAGTCGCGAAAAAGACGACGACTCACAATTCCCGTATTCAAGCCGATGCGATAAGGTCGAACGGCAGGCATGGCAAAAGCCACGGCATCCTCCACAAAGTCTTGCTCTATAGGGCACCAGTTCACAGGAGGAACAAGCATCAGCTCGTCGGTTGTTCCATCGGTATATTCCACTCTCACCACCGCATTCTCTATGGCAAATTGCATAGGATTGGTCGAGCCTGCCATCAGTAGATAAGCGTGCGAAGCCTTTCCTGACAAAGGAATGGTGATGCTGTCGGGATAATTGTCCCACAAACTGGTATAGACAATGTTCTTGCCCTTGGCAGGAGTGCGGAAATACAAGGAAGGCAAAGCCTCGAAGACACCATCCTTCACCAAGCTGCGCAACTTGGAATCATCAATCTTGGCAAGTTTCTTCGTGGAACACCAGTCGCCCATTCCCTGAGTGGGCACACAGAGCGTGGTGTAAGGAGAGCGTGGCGTGAGGTATTGGTTTTTGAAGATGTCGGTCACTTCCGAATTGAAGGCAGCATCCATGTTCACCATTCTTCGCTTCCCTTCATTCAGTTGGTCGAAATCATTTCCTACACCTGTCGCCGTCCCCCATTTGTCAGCGGTCTGCTCTGCCACAGCATCTGCCAAGGTGTATTTTCTCGCCACCTCGACCTCATCGTTGTCCACAGGCTTGATGGTTGCCAGTTCCACGTGCTGTCGTTTGTCGACTGTCAGTTCTGTATCTTTGTATTTTCCTCCACCCACGTTCTGGCGTATCACAATTCGCAACGGCCGAGCGAAGTTTTGTTCAATGTCAAAGACTTCCTTGCCCCCCACTCTCTTGAACGAATAATCCAGATAAGGCGTATGTATCGAAGCACTGTCCCATGCCGCAGGGAAACCCGGACGAATGATGCACTTGCCCTCCATGGCATTTGGAGTAATACCATAAAGACCTTCGATAAACGCACGCGACGAGATGCCCGTCACGTCCGAGAAATCACGATAGCCCTCGCCTGTCGCACGATCCATCGTCGACAACTGGCCGAAATTTCCTGGACTACTGCCAAGATACATAAAGTCGAGCACATTGGCTTTCAGCAGCCGATAAGCCTCTTCCACTCTTCCTGCCTGGTAATAAGCCAGCACGGTGTGCATCACCTCGGCCATCGCCACATTATTGATGCTCCACTCATAAGGTGACCAGTCGGATGTGCTCACAGTCTGATATTCTTGACCATTATATATATAAGGTACGTGCGGGATGTGCCTATCCACATACTTAGTAGCCAAATAGTTCTGCTCTCCAGTTCCAACGCCACAGTCTATCGGTGTATAGACACTCCACAGCGCCGCATCCTTGTGAACCCGCTTCAGCCCCATGAAATCTCGATATTCCGCCCAGTGTCCAAAGTCTTTCAGCCACAGCTGACCGTTCATGGCTCGCAGTATTTTGCTGGCTTCCTCCCTATAAGGCACAGGATTCTCACCTATCATCTCCGCAATGCGTGCCGCTAAGAGATTGGCACGATAGTTATAGGCAGAAGAATGGGTTACACCGCCACTGTTGTATTGCAAAGCGTCACTTGCCCAGATACAGCAATAGGCATCATAGAGTCCGTCGCCGTCAGGATCCCAGGCGTTCTTCTCCCAAGCCAGATGACTCTTGATGACTGGCCACATCTTGCGCATGTAGACTGTATCGGCATCAAACTGGAAATGCCATAGCAACTCGTCGATATACACCAAGTTCATGTCGTAATGGTGGAACTGCTTGTTGTTCTCCGGATTGCGGCAGATGTAGCCATTGCTGTACATCGGCGTTCCCCATTCATAGGCTCCACGCGAGAGATTATGCTTCTTGTCCATCAGATGAGGACGGGTAACGGGAACATCTTTCACCTGACTCTTGGCATAGGCATCAAAATGAATGCGCTGACGGTCGAACATACCTAAGAAATCACCCATGTAGGCAGCTCTCCAACCTGGCAGTGGCATTCTCCAGCCCACAGCTCCATGCACCCACACCTTCCCGTTCCAGGCTCCATCGGCAGCCATGACCATTGTTCCTCCCATTGGATTCAAGTAAGCATCGGGAGTGTTGAAAATGACAGAAGAAGCCAAGTTGGAACGCCACTGCTCGGCTGCTTGATAACGCTTTGCCAACTCCGAGTTCTTGCCAGTCGACAAGACGGTACTATCTACCGAGAAATACAGTTCGGTCAATCCTTTCCGAGGCATACAGCCCGTAACGGTAGAGAGCTGCTTGGGATGAGCGGGCGCATCGAATGCCTCAGGACCGTCAAACTTACCGATATCGCCAGCTCTCTTAAACTTGCTCACCTTGGTTTCGCATATCATGCCTTCTATCTCTATCGTAGCCTTGCCAAAGTTCTCGGCAGAGAATTTCCAAATAGCACCTTCTGTCTGCGGATAAGCCAAAACCGAGAGACGCAACACTCCGCCTGCCCAGCGTTTGTCCTTCATCAGATAATCACGGCGCCCAGCCTCATATCTTGCCTTGCAATACTCCACCGAGTCGAGTCGAAGAGCCTGCCCGTTGCATTTTATCAGAAAACGGATGTTGCGATGATTGTTCTTTTTAAAGATGGCGAATATGGGACGGTCGCTGGTTTCCAGTCGCCACTCATCCACACTGCCGTAAAGCGCACGCGTATAACGATTGTTGCCATTCACACAGCTAAAACCTCTCCCGTCGGGTTGATAGTTGGCAGTACGCTGCATCACACCTTGTGCCGATGAGAACAGAATTCCCATCATACAAGCCGACACTACTGCGATAGTTTTCAATTTAGTTTGTTTCATGTTGATTGATTGTTTCTTTTTAACGATCTCATTCAAGTTTCTTTGGTTGACATTATTTGTGCTCCCACTAAAATATGCATCGAAAGCATGATGTACAAAGATAAACAAAATTTCCGATTATACAATCATATACCATATATTTTTGAACGTTTTTGCATGTTTATGAACAATTCATTATGCGTTATTGAACAATTATATCTATCTTTGCAGAAAAATAAAAACTTAAAAACTATTATTATCATCATGATTAGACAACAACGCAAAAAAATCTTCGCAACATGCCTCGCATGCGCATTGCTGACCACTGTCAACGCCCAAGCTCAGTTTTTGCCTGTCCCTGCACAGGAAGCCAAGCCTGGTGTAAGATGGTGGTGGATGGGATCAGCCGTCGACAAGGAAAACCTGGAATGGAATTTAGAGCAATACGCCAAGGTTGGCATAGGCGCAGTAGAGATAACCCCACTTTATGGCGTACAGGGGAACGACAAGAACGACATTCCTTACCTCTCGCCACGATGGATGGAAATGCTCAAATTCGTGGAAAAGAAAGACAACGAGTTGGGCATTGAGACAGACATGGCCACAGGAACGGGATGGCCTTTCGGCGGGCCTTGGGTTCCACTGAGCGAGGCTGCCTGCAAGGCTGTCTTCGTGGATACCATCGTAGATGCCAAGAAAAAACTCATGGACATCAACTTCGCCTTGCCCAAGAAAGAACGCGACGTCGCCAAGCTGAAAGTCATCAAGGCTTATCCTGTGGCTGGAGAAAATAAGAAGAAACGTGTCATCGCACTCTACGAGAGTCGCACCCGACAGATGGTTAAACGCGCGGCTCCAGGTGGAGAGGGGTATGTCGTCGACCATTTCGACTCCACAGCCGTAGCACATTACCTGGCGCATATCGACAGTGCCTTCACAGCATCGGGAACATCTTTTCCACATACTTTCTTCAACGACAGCTACGAGGTGTATGGTGCCAACTGGACACCAACACTATTGACCGAGTTCGAAAAGATGCACGGCTACAAACTGCAGGACAAATTTCCCGAGTTTCTCGATGGCGAAGCAGTGGTTGTGAGCGACTATCGCGAAACATTAGGAGACATGCTGCTGCACAACTTCACCGAACAATGGACGGCATGGGCACACAAACACGGAGCCATCACACGCAACCAAGCGCATGGCTCCCCAGCAAACCTCATAGACTGCTATGCTGCTGTCGACATACCAGAGATAGAGGGGTTCGGCCTAACCGACTTCGGCATCAAGGGGCTGCGCAAAGACCCTGGCAAGACACGCCCCAACTTCAGCGACCTGAGCATGCTGAAATATGCTCCTTCAGCAGCTCACATCACGGGAAAGAAATATACATCGAGCGAAACTTTCACCTGGCTTACTGAGCATTTCCGCACGTCGTTGAGCCAGATGAAACCCGACATGGATCTGATGTTCTGTGCAGGAGTGAACCACATGTTCTTCCATGGCACTGCCTATTCCCCCAAGAACGACGCATGGCCAGGATGGAAATTCTATGCTTCCATAGACATGAGTCCCACCAACAGCATCTGGCGTGACGCGCCCGAATTGATGAAATACATCACCAACTGTCAGACTTATCTACAATGGGGACAACCCGACAACGACTTCCTTGTCTACCTGCCCGTAAGAGACATGTGGCGCACAAATACCAAAAAATGGCTCATGATGTTCGACATTCACGGCATGGAAAAGAAGGCTCCCGAGTTTATCAAGTGCATCCTCGATATTGACAAGGCAGGATTCGACTGCGACTACATCAGCGACAAATATCTGCGCACATGTACTTATAAGAACGGAATGATAGAAACAGCAGCCGGAACCCGCTACAAAGCTTTGGTAATCCCTGGCAACAACATCATGCCAAGTGATGTGATTCAGCACATCTCGCAATTGAAGTCGCAAGGAGCCAAGATCATCAAGGGCGACGACACAGCGGCAATGGCACAAGCCGCCACCCCAGAGTTGATGAAAAAGCAGTATGGTCTGAAACTGATACGACGCAGCAACCTGTTCGGTCATCACTACTTCATCGCCAACCTGACCGACCACGACATCAAGGCTCAAGTGCCATTGGCAACAGGAGAGAACGCAGCCCTGTGGTACAACCCGATGGATGGCTCTTACCATGCCGCAGCAATAAGTGGCAATACGCTGGATATCAACCTCAGAAGTGGCGAAAGCAGAATCCTACTCAGCGCACAGGAAGAGTCGGCTCCATGGTTGCACGACAGGAAACTGTGTCAGGTAACGACCGAACCTCAAACCGTAAAAGAGGGAGAAAGCATAGACCTCACAGCCAATTCCTGGAAACTCTCCTTCACCGAGGAAGCGCCCAAGGTAGAAGAAACCTTCACGCTTCAAGGACTCAAGACATGGGAGAGCCTCAACGAAATAACCAAGACAACCATGGGAACGGGCGTTTACGAGACTACCTTTAAGATGTCGAAGGAACAAGCTAAGAAGCAATGGAATATAGACTTGGGCGATGTGCGCGAAAGTGCCCGCGTATATATCAACGGCCACTATATTGGGTGTGCCTGGGCTGTGCCCTACGTTCTCCACTGCCAAGATGCACTATCAAAAGGAAAGAACACCATCCGCATTGAAGTAACCAACCTACCTGCCAATCGTATTGCAGCACTCGACCGCAAAGGTGTGAAATGGCGAAAGATGAAGGAAATCAATGTCGTAGACATCAATTACAAGAAAACCACCTATGATAAATGGGAACTTGTGCCCAGCGGACTCAACAGCACAGTCAAGCTGGTGGAAGTAAAATAAGAAAGGAAAAATTATAAAACAACTCAATAAAACAACTCACAAATGAAAAAACTGATTCTAACATCGCTCTGCGTACTTTTAGGCATGAGCTTCGCCTCAGCCCAGAATGCTCCTAAGGGCGAAACAACCCTGCAAAAAGAAATCATGGAAGTGGTTCATCGCACCAACAACTATTTCATGAAGAAGTACAGCGACCCCACTCTCGATACTTTCGTCAAGAGAGTACGTACCAGCAACCTGTGGACACGTGCCGTGTACTACGAAGGGCTGATGGCTCTTTACGAGATTGAGCCAAATCAGCAATATGCCGACTATACAGACCGATGGGCAGACTATCACAAGTGGCAGGCTCGAAGCGGAGAGACAAATGACAATGCAGACAACCAATGCTGCATGCAGGTTTACCTCGACCGCTACGTACAGAGCGGCGGCAAGAAAGACTTGAGTCATGTAAAGGCAAACCTCGACCATCAAATTGCCTCCAACCGTGTCTCTTACTGGACCTGGATCGATGCCATTCAGATGGCAATGCCTGTATATGCCAAGTATACGAAAATCAGTGGCGAGAAAAAGTATCTCGACTATGCCATGAACTCCTACAAGTGGACTCGCGACACACTGGCAGGCGGCTTGTTCAACGAGAAAGAAGGCTTGTGGTGGAGAGACAAGGACTACGTTCCTCCATACAAGGAGAAAGATGGTAGCAATTGTTACTGGAGCCGTGGCAATGGCTGGGTTTACGCAGCCTTGGTAAGAGTCATGGAGACCTTGCCTAAAACTGACAAAAACTACCTGTATCTTAAGAAAGACTTCATCAACATGAGCAAAGCTCTGTTGAAATGTCAACGAGAGGATGGCTACTGGAATGTAAGCCTCCTTTGCCCAAGCAACTATGGAGGTCCCGAGATGACAGGCACAGGTCTCTTTCTATACGGCATGGCATGGGGTGTACAGCAAGGCATCCTGCCAAGAGCCACTTACCAGAAGGCAATGGACAAAGCTTGGAAGGCTCTCGCTGCCTCGGTTCACGAAGATGGTTTCATCGGCTACAACCAGGGCACAGGAAAAGATCCATCTGCAGGACAACCTGTAACCTACACTTCTGTACCCGACTTCGAGGACTATGGAACAGGTTGCCTCTTGTTGGGTGCTGTAGAATATTACAAGCTACAGAATATCAAAACAGCAAAGAATCATAAGGCAAAAAGATAAACGATGAAAAAATACATTTTCATATTGGCTTGCTTAGTGGCGCTCATGCCACTAAGCACCAATGCTGCCAAGAAGCAGAAAAAGATAAAGAAAGCTAAGACTGAACTCTGGCCAGACGGTACGAAGATGGACGCATGGTTTCTGCAGGCACAAAAGGTGAATGTAGACACATTGGGCAAACAGTATGTCATTACCGACTACGGTGTGAAGGCTGACAGTACTTTGTTGCAGACCACCGCTATCCAAGGGGTCATCGACCTCGCCTCAAAGAACGGTGGAGGTGTCGTTGTCGTACCCGAAGGCACTTTCCTCAGTGGTGCTCTCTTCTTTCGCCCCAAGACTCATCTGCTTTTATCCGAAGGAGGAAAACTGAAGGCAAGCGACCGTATAGCTAACTTCCCCATACTCACAACACGTATCGAGGGCGAGACCTGCAAATACTTCTCCGCATTCATCAACGCCGACCATTGCGATGGGTTTACCATTGCCGGAAGGGGTACCATTGATGGAAATGGCAAACATTATTGGGAAGAATTCTGGATTCGGCGCCAATGGAACAGCCGTTGCACCAACAAGGATGCACAGCGTCCCAGGCTTGTATACATCAGCAATTCCTCGAACGTGACCATCCAGGACGTACGCCTGCAGAACAGCGCATTCTGGACCAATCACATCTATCGCTGCGACCATGTGAGATTTCTCGACTGCTACATCTTCGCTCCCACTAAAGGGTTAAGAGCTCCCAGCAGCGATGCCATAGATATTGATGTTTGCCATGATGTGCTGGTGGAAGGCTGTTACATGAGCGTCAACGACGATGCCATAGCCATCAAGGGAGGAAAAGGAACCTGGGCAGACCAAGCCCCGGAGAACGGCCCTGTCTACAACGTGCTCATCCAGAACTGCGACTATGGCAGAGTACATGGTTGTCTGACCCTCGGAAGCGAGAGCGTGAAGGACAGAAATATCGTGCTACGCAACATCAAGGTGGGCAACGCACAGCGTGTGCTATGGCTGAAGATGCGTCCGGACACACCTCAGCATTACGAATACGTGACTGTGGACAATATCCAGGGCAGCACTGGCAGCTTCCTCGTCGTCCGCCCATGGACTCAGTTCTTCAAGCCTGGCGACCGAAAGGACATGCCGCTGAGCCAATGCAACAATATCACCATCAAGAACATCCAAATGGACTGCGACAACTTCTTCGACGTAGGCAAGAGCGACAAGTATCGCTTAGTGGACTTCACCTTCGAGGACATCAACTGCACCGACAAGAAGATGGCCTTCGATGCCAACATCATTGAAAACACCGTAACAAAGAATGTCAACATCACACCTCGTGAGAAAAACAATGGTCTCAAGACTACAAGCGATGCAGACGGGCTGAAGTAATCGTAAAGAAAAGCCAAAATAAAAATAAGAAACCGTTTCC
>DJOI01000001.1:18043-25379 GCA_002439605.1 Candidatus Segatella mututuai
GGAAACGGTTTCTTATTTTTATATGGTAAATACATTACATCTCCAACCAATTCTTCATCATCGTCTTGCCATCAGGTGTCAACACACTCTCCGGATGGAACTGGATGCCTCTGATGTCATAGTTTTTGTGCTTCAAGCCCATGATGCAACCGTCATCGCTCACAGCCGTCACATCCAAGCACGCAGGAAAACCAGCCCTATCCACCACCCAGGAATGGTATCTTCCTATCTCTATACGTTTCGGAAGTCCTGCAAAGATTGGGTCATTGCCAAACTGAGTGCAAGGGGTAGCCACACCATGATAAACTTCGGACAGATTGGTAAGATGCGCGCCGAACACCTCTCCTATCGCCTGATGACCGAGGCATACACCCAGCATCGGCTTTCTGCCCGCATAGGTCTTGATGACATCCAAGAGCAAACCTGCCTCGGAAGGGATACCTGGCCCTGGGCTCAATATAATCTTGTCAAAACGGTCAAGCTCACGCAGCGCAAACTGATCATTACGATATACTGTCACTTCTGCTCCCAATTCCTTCACCAAGTGAGCCAAATTATAGGTAAAGGAATCGTAATTATCTATAATTACTACTTTCATAATTTGTAATGTCTAATGTTTAGTGCTTAGAGTGTTGAATTCTTCACTCTTCATTCTTCATTCTTCACTCTTCGTTCTTCACTCTTCACTTAAATCAGAGTTGCTCGGCAATATGAATTGCTTTCGTCAAAGCTCCCAGCTTGTTGTTACATTCTTCCAATTCGTATTGGTCGTTACTTTTCGCCACGACACCACTACCCGCCTGAAACCATAATTCGCCATTTCTGCTGATGAAGGTACGGATGACAATGGCTTGATTCAAGTCGCCATTCAGACCGATAAAACCAATACAACCACCATAGGCACCACGATTGTGTGGCTCCAACTCCGAGATAATCTGCATGGCTCTCACCTTAGGTGCGCCACTCAACGTACCTGCCGGAAAGGTGTCGATAAACTCCTTGATATGGTCGGCATTCTCATCAAGCGTACCACTTACTCGGCTTACCAAGTGGACGACATGGCTATAGAACTGCATGTCCTTATAAAAATCCACCTTCACACCATGGCAGTTGCGGCTCAAGTCATTGCGGGCCAAGTCCACCAGCATCACATGCTCGGCATTCTCCTTGGGGTCATTACGCAAGAATTCTGCTGCCTTGCGATCTTGCTCCATATCTCCCGTACGCTTGGTAGTACCAGCAATCGGATCGATGAACGCCCTGTTGCCCACTATACGATTGTGGGTCTCCGGCGAAGAACCGAAGATGCGGAATCCACCAAAATCGAAATAGAAAAGATAAGGAGATGGATTGATGCTACGAAGTGCACGATACAGTTTGAAGTCATCACCCTCATATTTCTGTATGAAACGACGGCTCACAACGATTTGGAAAACGTCGCCACGCAAACAGTGCTGGATACATTTGCGGATGTTCGCCTTATGCTCCTCATCGGTCAAGGTAGAAGTCGTGTCACCCACAGGATGAAAATCGTATGGCTTCACATTTGCTTTGTTGACTGCTTTCAAGAGAGCTTCAAGCTCAGCTTCCCCAGCAGTTTTCCAAGCAGCGTTTACTCCGTTTCCATCTTCCTCAGAACATTCACTGAGAGCTATCAGCTCCATGGTATTGTTGAAATGGTCGAACACGATGATGTCCTTATACATTATATAATATATGTCAGGAGCATCGTTCTTCTCCATCGTCGTATCCTTCACTGGAATGTTCTCGAAATATCTAACGGCATTGAAGGTAGTGAAGCCATAGAGACCACAGAAGTTCTTGCCCTCGCCCTCCACATGGAAAGTCTGGATGAAATCATTGATGGCCTTGGAGATGGCGAGCTTGCACTCCTCACCTTTTCCCTCGCCGAAGGCAGGAAGATCGTGTTTCTCCACCTTGCCATCAGGGAACGTCACCGTAACCACACCATGCCCCACGGCGATGCTGGCTATCGGATGCACGCCGATAAAGGAACGGGAGTTCTCCGTACCATGATAGTCAGAGCTCTCCATCAACGCCGACTGGGGATAAATATCTCGCAATCGCATATAAACTCCCACTGGCGTATAGAGGTCGGCGAGAATCTTGCGAGTTACTGTCGTATAATTATATTTTGCCATTTTACTCAATGTTAAGTGTTAAACGTCAAGTGTTAAATGAAAGATTGAACACTCGTGCCAAACTTAACATTTAACACTTAACTTTAACATTAAAAATTAAAAGTTTCCGTACTCCTTTGCCATTGCCTTGTTTTTCAAGTAAGTCTCGACATCCTTGTCGCCACGACCAGAGACGGTCAGCACCACGACATCGTCCTTCTTGAACTTCATCTTCTTCAACGCCGCCACTGCATGCGCACTCTCGATGGCAGGAATAATACCCTCCATGCGTGTCAACTCATAGCCTGCATAGATAGCCTCATCATCCTTGACGGCAAGCACGTGGCTTCTGCCTCTTGTCGCAAGGTCGGCATGCATAGGCCCGATGCCAGGGTAATCCAAGCCAGCACTGATAGTGAATGCTTCCTTGATTTGCCCATCGTCTGTCTGCATAACAAGAGTGCGAGCACCATGGATGATGCCTTCTGTACCACAGTGCATGGTGGCAGCAGTATAGTCGGTGTCAATGCCATGACCTGCAGCCTCGGCCAGATAAATCTGCACCCGGTCGTCATCTATATAATGATAGATAGTGCCTGCGGCATTGCTACCACCCC
This sequence comes from Candidatus Segatella mututuai, assembly GCA_002439605.1. Lineage (GTDB taxonomy): Bacteria > Bacteroidota > Bacteroidia > Bacteroidales > Bacteroidaceae > Prevotella > Prevotella mututuai. Next base: position 20,802 of record DJOI01000001.1, read on the forward strand.
CCACACAAGCGATGAGATAATCTGGATAATCACGCCCTACCTTCTCCTGTAACTGCCATTTTAGCTCCTCAGAGATAACACTCTGCATCTTTGCCACAATATCAGGGTAAGGATGAGGTCCCATGGTACTTCCCACGATATAGAAGGTGTCCTGTGGATGACAGCACCAATCACGGATGGCCTCCGAACAAGCATCGCTCAAGGTCATGTTGCCAGTGCGCACAGGATTCACCTTGGCACCGAGCATCTTCATGCGCTCCACATTGGTATGCTGACGCTCCACGTCCGTGGCACCCATGAAAATCTCACACTTCATGTCCATAAGAGCGCAAACCGTAGCAGTTGCCACACCATGCTGACCTGCACCAGTCTCGGCGATGATACGAGTCTTGCCCATCTTCTTCGCCATCAGAATTTGTCCGATGGTATTATTGATTTTGTGCGCACCCGTGTGGTTGAGGTCCTCACGCTTCAAGTACAACTTACATCCGTACTTCTCACTCATGCGCTTGGCATAATAGAGAGGAGAAGGACGGCCCACGTAATCCTTCAGCAACTGATGGTATTCCCTCTTAAACTCCTCACTCTCAATGATAGGCTTGTAAGCCTGTTGGAGTTCTGTCACACACTTATATAATATCTCTGGCACGTATGCGCCACCGAATTTTCCGAAAAATCCTTTATCGTCTACTTGATACATTTTTTTCTATTGTTAAATGTTAAATGTTGAATGTTAAATTAGGCTTGCGCCATTACTAACCAAGCAAATGAATTGACTTTCACTTCGTCCGTCGAACGTTGTTTCTTCACTCTTCGTTCTTCACTCTTCACTTACTTTTTGAGACACTCAAAAAGTTCATCCAGCGCCTTGTCCGGGTCGCCAGTCTCATTGAGCAGAGTTACAAACTTACTTCCGATGATGGCACCAGCCGCATTGTCCTGCGCACTGGTAAGTGTCTGCTTGTTGCTGATGCCAAAACCTATCATACGAGGGTTGCGGAGATTCATGCCATTGATGTGGTTGAAATAAGCTAATTTCGCATCTCCGAAGTTGCTCTGCGCACCCGTGATGCTGGCCGAGCTAACCATGTAGATGAAGCCATCGGTGTGCTCGTCGATGAATCGGATGCGCTCCTCGCTGGTCTCAGGGGTAATCATCATGATGACACGGATGTCATACTTGTCAGCGATAGGTTTCACAACCTTCAGGTAATCGTCGAAAGGAAGGTCAGGAATGATGGTTCCGCTTACACCACTTTCCACGCAACTCTTGAAAAACGCCTCGACGCCATAGTGCATGATTGGATTGAGATAGCCCATCAATATCAAAGGAAGTTTCACCTCGTCCTTGATGGCAGCGAGCTGGGCGAAGAGTTTCTTCACTGTCATACCGTTCTTCAAGGCCACCGTACCAGCCGACTGGATGACTGGACCGTCAGCCAAGGGGTCGCTGAATGGAATGCCGACCTCCACCATGTCGATACCGTGATGTTCCATCGCCTTGATGACATCGCCTGTTCCCTCCAATGTTGGGCAACCAGCGCAAAAATACAAACTTAATAGCTTGCGGTTCTTATTGTTTGCAAACAGTGCATTTATCTTATTCATATCTTTAATCTTTTGCTATTTAATCTTTTCCAAAAATTCCTTGAGTTTAGAAACATCCTTTAATCCTGGCTCAATCTCGAACTTTGAGTTGAGGTCGATGCCGATGCACTTCGGATGATGAAATTCCTTGATGCGCTCCGCATCCTCTGGACCGATGCCGCCACTCAACAGAAATGGCACATCTCCATCGTATGCCTGCAACACCGTCCAATCAAACTGTTTACCGCTTCCTCCAGCCAAGAGGGTCTTGGTGTCGAAGAGAAAGAGATCAACAGCGCCTACATACTCCTTGTATTTCAGAATATCTCCGGCCGTGCTTACGCTGATAGCCTTGATAATCTTGATTCCCTTCTTGATGTCGGGGTCTATGGTGGCACGAAGGTTTTCACAAGTTTCCCGAGGCTCATTGCCATGCAGTTGAATGTAATCGAGATTGTAGTTATACACCCTCGTCACAATGTTTTGGGGCATGTCATCCACAAACACCCCTACCCTTGCAGGTCGCTTGACGCTTTTTCGGACTTCATTCTCATCCATCAGCTGCCCCATGGCAAACTTGGAAGTCTGCTGGATACGCTCCTCAGAATAGTCGGGAATGATTCCCGCACGACTACTTATCATCTGTACGTATCGTGGAGACTTCGGATAGAAGATAAAGCCTATCATGTCTATGCCCAAAGCCGAAACTTCGCGAATGTTATCGGCATCGCGCATGCCACAAACCTTTATTATCATTTGAATGTTGAGTGTTAAGTGTTGAATATTGAATTGGGCATAAGCCCTAAAACTTTTTCTAAAGAGCAGTAAGAAATTCCTTGAGTGCCTTGCCTGGGTCGGCTTGTTTCATAAACTGCTCGCCCATTAGGAATCCTCGGAAGCCTGCTTCTCGCAGTCGCTTCACCGTCTCTGGGTTGGAGATACCGCTCTCGCTCACCCTGCAAACATCTTCAGGAAGCTGTTCGGCAAGACGAAAACTGTTCTCCACATCCGTCACGAAGGTTCCGAGATTTCGGTTGTTGATGCCATACATGTCCGGCTCCAACTCGGCATACTCAAAGTCTCTGTCGTTGTGCATCTCCAAGAGAACCTCCAAGCCCAACTGGTGAGCCACGCCAAGCAACCGCTTGCACTCCTCCTTGGTCAGACAAGCCGCAATCAAGAGCACAGCCGAAGCACCGCAGTAACGAGCCTGCAAGAGTTGATATTCCTCGATGACGAAGTTCTTATATAAAATAGGTAAGGTGGTCCCCACATGCCGAGCCTCCTGTATGAACTCATCATAACCACCGAAGTAGTCGATGTCTGTGAGGATGCTGAGCGCCGCTGCCCCATTCTCCTGATAGCTCAAAGGAATGACGCTCGCCTTGCCTTCCTGCTTGATCCAGCCCTTGGAAGGCGACTTGCGCTTGAACTCAGAAATGATGCCAGTAGGAGAAGTCATCAAAACCTCCCTCATACTGCCCCCAAGAACCTTCCCGTCATCGCCCTTCATCTTCTGTTCCGTCAAGGTAATCATCTGTCGAGGTGAAATGAAGCGCTTGCGCTGGTCTATCTCGATTCGCTTGTGAGCAACGATTTCTTCCAATATATCAGTCATAATCTAAACGCATTAGGATTCTTCACTCTTCACTTAGCTATTGAGTTCCACGAATTTCTTGAAGGTTGCCAACGCCTTGCCACTGTCGATGCTCTCGCGTGCTATCTCCACGCATTCCTCGATGCTCTTTTGGCCTTTCTCCATCACCTGGATTCCGAAAGCAGCATTGGCGAGCACGATGTTTTTCTGAGCTGGAAGGGCACGATTTTCAAGCACGGCATCGAAGATGTCCTTTGCCTCTTCCTCGGTAGCTCCGCCACGCACCTCCTCTGGCTTGGCTACCTCGAAGCCAAGGTCTTGTGGCTTGAATATTTTCTCATAGTTGTTGGTTGTCACCTTGAAGTCGCTGGTCAAGGAAATCTCGTCGTAGCCATCGATGCTGTTCACGATGCCATAGTCGATGCCTATCTTCTGATAAACTTGGCTGTAGAGGCGCATTTGGTCAAGGTTGGCAACACCGAGGAGTTGGCATTTAGGTTGGCTTGGATTGACCAAAGGACCCAACAGGTTGAAAACAGTAGGGAACTGCAAAGCCTTGCGGATTGGTCCGACGAACTTCATTGCCTTGGCGAAGAGTTGGGCGTGGAGGTAGACGATGCCAGCCTCGTTGATGCTGCGGTTGAGTTTGTCGATGTCGTCGGTGAACTGCACGCCATGGTTTTTGATGACATTGGAAGCACCGCTCACTGACGTGGCAGCATAATTTCCATGCTTAGCCACCTTATAGCCAGCGCCGGCAATGACGAAGCATGAAGTCGTAGAAATATTAAATGTGTTCTTACGGTCGCCACCCGTGCCCACGACATCAATATATCTATCACAATTCAGAATGGCAGGAACTCCAGTCGCCAAGATTCCGTCACGGAAACCAAGCAGTTCGTCTACCGTCACGCCACGCATCTGCAAGCCTGTGAGCAGAGCCGTGATTTGCTCATCAGGGAACTTGCTCTTGGTGATACCTACGATAATGTTCTTGGTCTCCTCACGAGTCAGTTCCTCGTGGTTCAACATTCTGTTCAAAATGTCCTTCATTTCCATAAGTCTTGTCTCCTATTTTTTGCTTTGTTGTTATCTTCGTTCTAAACTTTTCGTCTCCTTGAGACTTAAAAAAGGCCTGTCGCAAGTTACGGCAGGCCTTTTCTATCTCGTTGGATGTTCATATCCACACACGGCTTATCGACTCACGACTGTTTCCATCTTGAGATACGCCACCACCATGCTGTTGTAGATACGAATGTCATCATTGCTTATTCCTTATGAATTATGTTGCTTAATCGTTGTTTCGATTGCAAATATACACTTTTTCTTTCAAACTACAAACTTATTGTCGATAAAAAATGCTTTTTCTATTATTTTTTATCACTTTCAGTTCT
>DJOI01000034.1:0-32356 GCA_002439605.1 Candidatus Segatella mututuai
ATTATTAAAGATTCCCATCTCTTTTTCACGGTTAATTCGATTGGATGTTGCAAAGATAGAGCAAAGTTATCATTTTAGTATGTTCATATTCATTAAAAATAGGACGTTATTCGTTAAAATTGCTGTTTAGGCGTATCTTAAACACTATAAATCCATTCTTATCACTATTTTTGAACATGGAGAAGTTTTCTATAGAATTTCATGTTGGAGGCGATATTATTCACACAAATGGAGGAATGTAAAAAACAAGACGCAAAAACCATGGCCTATCCCCATCTCCGGGTAAAGCCATGGATTCTACCTTACATTAAAAACACAAACTGTAAAATTACTAATACTAACCTAAAACTAAATGATTAAAAACTCTATGCAAAAACAAGAATAAGCCCTATTCTAATATATGTAAATCTTGTCTAAGACAACACCTTCGTCCAAAGCCTTGACAGTAAGCTCATGCTTTCGCAGTTTGCTGACAGGAAGCGTGACAAGAACCCTGGCCTGACATCGCAAAGTGTTTATCTTCCATTCCTCACTTCTTCCCTCCGTCTGATACTCCCTTATCTGAGGCTTACCACCATCAAGAGAGATTGCTATGCGCAACTTGCTGTTGTCAACGGGGTGAGTAGGAACCAAGCAAACCTCCACGCGCACCGAATCGGTCTTTACCCGCTTTCCAGAGAAAGCAAAGCCCAATTGCTGGTTCTTTGCAATTCCCGCAGCCTTGCCTTCGTAGCCCAAGTCGTACCAGACGACAGGATGTCCTGTAGTACAATCGGCAGCATTCCATCGAGCTATAAAAACAGGGGCCTTCACCATGGGCTGAGCAAGAGATACCTGTGGCACTCGGCCGAATACAGGCTGCTTGCGAGGCTGGAAGTCCATGATACGATTCCATTTGCCGTGGTTGTAATACCCTTGGTTGTAAATCCGTGTCAGACCAACAATACTGTCATATGCCTCGTTACTTTTCGACCAATAAGCAGCGCCACCATCTTCGGAAGTTTCCTTTCCGTGGCGAGCCAACTGCCCATAGAGCAACTTATTGTTCATCTGGGCAGCTGCCTGCACGGGATACTTGAATAGTTGATAAAATTCATCTTTTCGTTCCTTTGGCAATTCGCCTTTAACAATAGCCTTAGAAAGCATCTTGCCAATGACCTCTGCCTTGTCGGAAAGCTTCTTGTAGTCGGCCAGACGAGTCAGGATATAGTCTTTGCTCCATGGCAAGTCGCTGATGATACTGTATTTCTTATCCCATTCCTCACAACGCGTATTGCCCAAGAACTCTGGTTTGCGGATATAGGCAAGGCGATAGCTCTCACGCAATACTGGCAACATCTGTCGAGCCATATCCTTGCCAAACTCACGGGTCCAGAAATTCATCTCATGGTTTTCGAGCCATTCGTTATTGGGCTGCAACTCCCTGTCGGGATTGTCGGATGGATAGATCTTGTTCATATCCCAAGCCATATCCAAGAACAATTCTATCTGATATTCGGCAGGCTTGATGTCACCAACATTCAGAATCCAAAACCTCTGTATGCCTTTGTGCCATGCCTGCGACATCTGCTGAAACATCAGAGCTGGCGAGAATGTGCCCAACCATAGATAATCATGAGGACGCCCCCAATAGCTCACATGATAATAAATGCCATTGCCGCCCTTGCGAGCACGTTCTTCTGGCGTAGGGAAGTGGCGCACCATGCCATAATTGTCGTCACACCATACCAGACAGACATCGGAAGGGACTTTCAGTCCGGCACGATATACATCGAGCACCTCTTTATAAGGAATGAACAACTGGGGAACTTGCTCCACATCCTTGTTGACGTACTTGCCTAAAATGGTTCTTTGCGCTTTCAACACGCTATCTAAAACTGTTTTTTGCTCTTCTACCGTCTTGGCTCCCTGCATAGCTCCATCGTGCACTCCTCTCATACCGATGGTATACAGAATAGGCTGTCCTGCCACCTCTTTTACTCGATCTTCCCAGAATTGGAGCACATTTGAACGATTGTTGACGAAGTCGTACTTTCCTTTGCCACGTACAGGCCATTCGCCTGCCGTGCTCGATGCCATGGGCTCACAGTGGGAACCTCCGATATAGATTCCATACTGGCGCGCAACCTCCCGATTGCCTTCCGTAAGGAAAAATGGTTTAGTGCATTCGTGCATAGCTGGCCAGTAGGTATTGGCACGCAGACGAAGCAACAGTTCAAAAATACGTGCATTGGCCATTGGCCCGATACGTCCTTTCTCCACAGAAGGTTCATAGGTCTTACTCGCCCAGGGCATCAGTCCCCAGTCCTCATCATTGATAAAGATGCCTCGAAACTCTACCGAAGGAGCTTGCTCGTTGACATAGCCTTCCTGCAAGACAAGCCTGTCTTTCGGCTTAGGAGTAGCATCGGCCCACCATTCCCAAGGAGAAACACCCAAAAGACGCGAAATCTCCAACAGTCCATAAGCCACGCCATGCGCATCGCTGCCTGTTACCCGCAGACCATCATGAGATGCCTGCAAGCGAAAAGCTTCCTTCGCATTACCGAAGGATGAAGCATCTTGCCTTACCTCTATTATATGAGGATCGGCAACAGCATTCTGATTATTTCGAAATTCATCGAATGACATTATCTCCAACGAGGACGACAATACTTTACGAACATCATCCTGCAATATTCCCAAAGCCGTCTTGACCACAGGATCGACTTGTGAAGTATCGCAAACAACGTGCACCGCGAATCGGCTTTTCAGCTCGAAAGCACGAGCAGGGATATCCATCATTAATATCAGTAACAATAGTAGAAATAGATGCTTCATTTTTTACACCAATTTTATTATAGAGCTATGAGTCTTATGACGCTCACGATGCAAAATTACTATATTTTTCGCAATACACATAGTATAAAATCAGTATTTTTTGTACAATTATCGTTCATTATTTTGGTTATTTACGCACAAAGGCGTAATTTTGTAGCAGAATGAGTAGCATTTTAGACCAAGACATCATGTACCTGCCTGGCGTGGGTCCCAAGAAGAAGGAGATTCTGAGTAAGGAACTCGGCATCTGCTCTTATGGCGACCTGCTCGAATACTACCCTTATAAATATGTAGATCGCACCAAGGTTTTCCACATCAGCGAACTGACCACTGAAATGCCATTTGTACAAATAAGGGGAAGGATTCTCAGTTTCGAGGAATTCGACATGGGAAAACGCAACAAACGTGTTGTTGCCCACTTCTCTGACGGATTCGGAGTGGTCGACTTGGTCTGGTTCCGCGGAGCACAATACATCTACAAAACTTATAAGACCGATACCGAATATATTGTATTCGGCAAGCCAACCTTTTATGGCGGACGTTTCCAGTTTGCACATCCAGACATCGACGACGCACAATCGTTGCAACTCTCAGACATGGGCATGCAGCCTTATTATGGCACCACCGAAAAGATGAAGAAAATGGGGCTTACCTCACGCACCATAGAAAAGATAGCCAAGACGCTTATAGAGAAACTTCCCACTCTGCCAGAGACCTTGCCCGACTTTATCACCAATCGTTTGCACCTTGTCTCGCGCAACGAGGCTTTACACAATATACATTACCCCCACTCTCACCAGGAATTGCAGAAGGCACAGGTGCGCCTGAAGTTTGAGGAACTGTTCTATGTTCAACTTAACATCTTAAGATATGCGAGCGACCAACGACGCAAATATCGAGGATATGTATTCAATCGTGTGGGAGAGATTTTCAACCATTTCTACTCGAACAACCTGCCTTTCTGCCTTACTGGAGCACAAAAGCGAGTGATGCATGAGATACGAGCCGACATGTGCAGCGGCAAACAGATGAATAGACTTCTGCAGGGAGATGTAGGATCGGGCAAGACGCTCGTGGCTCTGATGACCATGCTCATAGCTCTCGACAACGGATTCCAGACGTGCCTGATGGCGCCTACTGAAATCCTGGCAGAACAACATCTGCAAACCATCAGGGAGTTTCTGAAAGGCATGGACATCAGAGTGGAACTGCTGACAGGCATCGTAAAAGGCAAAAAACGACAAGCCATACTCGACGCATTGGCTTGCGGAGAAGTACAAATCTTAGTGGGAACACATGCCATCATAGAAGAAACCGTGCAGTTTGCACACTTAGGACTGGCTGTCATCGACGAACAACATCGCTTCGGTGTGGCGCAAAGAGCCAAACTATGGAGCAAGAGCCAAAATCCACCTCATGTACTGGTAATGACGGCAACCCCCATACCACGTACGCTTGCCATGACGATTTACGGCGACTTGGATGTAAGTGTCATCGATGAACTGCCTCCCGGCAGAAAGCCCATACAGACCCTACATAAGTTCGACACCCAACTGACGACTCTCTATCAGAGCATCAGACGGCAAATCAGTCTGGGCAGACAGGTTTACATCGTATTTCCTCTTATTAAAGAAAGCGAGAAGAGCGACCTGAAAAATCTGGAAGAAGGCTTCGAGACACTCAAGGAAGCCTTCCCCGACTACAGCCTCAGCAAAGTTCACGGAAAAATGAAGCCTGCCGAGAAGGAAATGGAGATGGAGAAGTTTGTGAAGGGCGAAACACAGATACTTGTAGCCACAACCGTCATCGAGGTAGGTGTCAATGTACCGAATGCCTCGGTAATGGTGATTCTGGACGCACAACGGTTCGGGCTATCACAGTTGCACCAGTTGAGAGGACGAGTGGGACGAGGAAGCGACCAAAGCTACTGCATCTTGGTAACCAACTATAAACTGAGCGAGGATACGAGAAAACGAATCGACATCATGTGCGACACCAACGATGGTTTCCGGATAGCCGAAGCCGACCTGAAACTTCGCGGACCAGGCGACTTGGAGGGAACACAGCAGAGCGGTATAGCCTTTGACTTGAAGATAGCCAACATAGCACGCGATGGCCAACTCGTTCAACTGGCACGACAAGAGGCACAAGCCGTCATCGAAGCCGACCCCCAATGCAATCTTCCACATTATGCACCACTCTGGTCAAGACTTAGGGAACTGAAGAAGACCAACATCAACTGGGGCGCCATCAGCTAAGGAAACACAACACACCTAACCAAACGCTGCGGCAGAACATAAAAAGAAACTAAAGAAAATATGACGACAAAAGAACAAACTTCAGAAGGAAACCTCTTTCAAGACATACCCGCCATCCCAGCTACCACGCACAAGAAACGCGGGCGCAAGCCTTTGGTTCGCGCCCCAGAACCTCGCCCCGAGCTGACCAAGGAGGAAATGAGAGAAAAACTTATCGGCATCAAGGAGATAGAAAGCGTAACAGGCATCAGATACATCCAACTGCACGTCACCGCCAAGATGATTATCGGCATACGGGAAAGTTCGGGAAAGGAATTCACCATCAACCTCGACGAACTCTACAGAGCCTACACACAATGCAACCATTTCACAAGTCCGGAGGTCAAGAAATACATCTTCATGGGTCATTCCCCTGCCGTAGCCTTGCTCCGCCATCTAAAAAATGGATAAATTACAATAGGAACTTTACCGCCACCAAGAGTGAAAGAAAGACAAAATAAGAGACAAAAAAATGTTAAAAGCCTCATTTGACTTTTCATACGACAATTAAGCCTTTTCTCCTATATACAAACTGAAAGTAAAAGCTACACAAATGATTACAAACATGTTAAAGTGCGAATAATTTTTGTTAATCTATTAGGTAGTTTGAATTATTTTTGTTATATTTGCAACGTCTATATAACAAAATCGCAGTCCAGAACATTTGCCTTGTGATTTTCCATACAGAATTCTTTCCATTCTGCATGCTAAACGACCAACCTAAAAAAGAGTATTAATTTAGAATTATGAGTATAAAAAGCAAAATAAGTAAAATCTTTGTAGGAGTATTATTGTCCCTCACTGCTGTGCCCACATTGGCCCAAGACCTTCTGGCACGCCAGGCACCAGTAGACCATCGCATGAAGTCACTCGACACTTTAGCCATTTCTCATTACCACCAAATGGAAGAGCGTGAGAACCCAGCCAACGAACTCTATGAAGATTTCTCTAACAAATATGCACACAGGGCAACATCACTACCTGAACATTTCCGTATAGACCTTCGTCATTTCTGTATGCCTACCAAAAGCCGCATAGTAACCAGCAACTTCGGTTATCGCTCGCAGTTTGGTCGTAACCACAAAGGTCTGGACATCAAAGTATACATCGGCGACACCATACGTGCAGCTTTCTCTGGAAAAGTACGTATTGTAAGATATGAGAGAGGCGGATATGGCAAATATATCGTTATTCGCCACAACAATGGATTGGAAACCATCTATGGCCATCTCTCTGAACAACTCGTAGAAGAAAATCAGACAGTAAGAGCCGGCGAAGTGATAGGACTCGGTGGAAATACCGGCCGGAGCACAGGTTCCCACCTGCACTTTGAGACTCGCCTCTGTGGAGTGGCCTTGAATCCTGCCCTCATGTTCGACTTCCGCAACCAGGATGTAGTGGGCGACTACTATGATTTTAACCGCAGCACATACGAGAACGAAGGCATTGCCGCCAACTCGTCTCGTGGAAAAGTTGGCAACGGAGGCTACACTCGCGAAGAAGTCAACGGGGGCACATTTGGCAGATATGAAGCCCGCACAAGCGGTGAGAGACTTTACCACAAGGTTAAATACGGTGAAACAATCAGCTCGATCGCCGAGAAGCGTGGCGTAAGCGTAGAGACGATTTGCCGCCTCAATGGTTACAGGAAGAACAAGAAACTTACTCCTGGACAGATTATCAGATACTCATAATTCAGCAAATATCCGTTTGACTGTTGACAGAGCGACAGAATGAATGCGGAAACAAACGTCAATGGTGAAACAAGTCGACAAGCAATATCGAATAAATAAGAAAAGATAAACATGACTTAGCAGATTAGACTTTCACCATAACAAAGAGAGAAGCAGGAATTTCCATTGGGAAGTTCCTGCTTCTCTCTTTGTAAATACACATTTCTAATATTTCGCTCAATGAATATCAAATATTCTATTTGCACCGAATGATACGAACCATGCGCAGCAAAAAGAACAACCAAAAGAACTTTTTGTCTTCGGAACTCCGACACGACCCAAATACGCTCTAAGTCCTTCTATATATCAATATAAATTGACAGAGAAACCAATATCAGTTTCCTTTGAATATATCTCCATCAACCGCACATCAGCTGTTATGCACCCGCACAACAGCTGTTGTGCGACCGTCCATCAGCTGTTGTGCAGGTGTACACCAGCTGTTGTGCCAAAACTTCCAAAAGGACTTGGAGCAACAGATAGGGACTTACCATCTACGGAGAGCTATGCAACAGGTTATTATATAAGAACTGAGTCCACTTAAAAAAGTACCAAAACATAAGGGTACTTTTTTAAGTGGACTCAGTTAATATACAGAACATTCCTTAAATGATGCCGAAGAGGCGCAACACATCGTTGAGGTTAGCAACGACGAGAAGGAGCAAGAGGATGGAGAAGCCCACATACTCAGCATAAGTAAGGAACTTGTCGCCAGGTTTGCGTCCCGTTATCATCTCGTAGAGAAGGAAGAACACATGTCCGCCATCGAGAGCTGGGATAGGCAGGATGTTCATGAAGGCAAGGATGATACTCAGGAAAGCTGTCATCAACCAGAAAGCATGCCAATCCCATATCGGAGGGAAGAGACTTCCCAAGGCGCCAAAGCCACCCAAGCTCTTGGCACCCTCTTTAGAGAAGACATATTTCATGTCGCCCACATAGCCCGCCAACACATTCCAGCCATACTTGATGCCAGCAGGAAAGCTCTCGAAAAATCCATAGCTGATGTGAGTCACCTTGTAATCAAGGATGGCAGGATGATTATAGAAACCAAACTTCACGCCATCATCGGTAGACTGCAAAAGCACATTGCGCTTCACCGTATCCCCTTTGGCATTCAAGAACTCAACATTGGCCGACAACACCCGCAGACTGTCCCTATGGGTGGAAACCGAAGAAAGCACATCGTCCACACGTCCCAATTCCAATTGGAAATCATTGAAAGAATCGAGTTTCTTGCCATTCAGAGCCAAGATTTTATCGCCCTTGGCCAAGCCGACCTTGTTAGCAGGCGACTCTTTCATCACACTGTCAATCTGCAATGGCTGATAAAGCTCTACAAAGCGAGGACTCTCCTTGATCATGTCGAGCATGTTGAGATTGCCTGGCAAATAGAGGCTCATCTTCTTGCCATCACGAATCAGGTCGACACGTTTGGCTGTAGAGAGCTCACGGAAGAGGTCGCCGTCATAGGTTTTGAACTTTCCCTTTTCGGTGCCTACCAAGATGTCATGGTCATGGAATCCCAAGGCCTTCGCCTCACTGTTGAACTTCATGCCATAGGTCATGTCCTTGGTAGCCACATAATCGTCACCCCAGTGGAAAAGAATCATCGAATAAATGAAGAGAGCCAACACAAAATTGACCAGTACACCACCTATCATGATGAGCAGTCGCTGCCAGGCTGGCTTAGAGCGGAACTCCCAAGGTTGCTCGGGCTGTTTCATCTGCTCTGTATCGAAGCTTTCGTCTATCATACCCGAAATCTTGCAGTAACCGCCCAATGGCAACCAACCCATTCCATAGGTAGTGTCCGAATTCTTCGGCTTGAACTCGAAAAGATGGAACCAGGGGTCGAAGAAGAGATAAAACTTCTCTACTCTTACACCGAAGAGCTTGGAGAAGAAAAAGTGGCCGCCCTCATGGAGCAACACCAATATAGAAAGTGCCAACATGAGCTGAAGCGCCTTGATCAAGAATATTTCCATTGTCTTACTTTGAATTGTGAACGAAGAGTAGCAAGTCTGTCGCCAGAATTCTTTCGTCGTTCACCATGATTATTATTTATAAACTTTATTGATAATAAATTAATTACATGATGTCCTCATCATCAATTCGGCAGCGATGCGCCGCGCCTCGGCATCGGTCTGCAAATAAGCGTCGAGGTCGGGATGGCTGTCGAAAGTGGCTTTCGCCATCACTTGCTCAATGATGTCGCCCATCTGCAAGAATCCGCACTCGCCACGACGGAAGCCTGCATTGACCACCTCGTTGGCGGCATTGACGATGCACGACATATTTCCACCTTTCTTGATAGCCTCGAAAGCCAAGCGCAGACACTTGAATTTCTCGTAATCGGGCTCAAAGAACTGCAAATCCTTCGTCTTGAACAGGTCGAGACGGTCGCCATGCAGAGACAGACGCTTAGGGAAGGAGAAGGCATATTGTATGGGGAGACGCATATCGGGCACCCCTAACTGAGCCTTCACGGCTCCATCGACAAACTGCACCGCACTATGCACTACACTCTGAGGATGTATCAAGACCTGTATCTTGTCGGCAGGCACACCAAAGAGCCATTTTGCCTCCGTCACCTCAAATCCCTTGTTCATGAGCGAAGCCGAGTCGATGGTAATCTTTGCGCCCATGTCCCAGGTAGGATGGCGGAGCGCATCGGCGGCAGTCACTTTAGCCAATTGCTCCATGGTGTGATTGCGGAAAGGACCGCCCGAGCAAGTGAGCAATATCTTGTCTATCTCATTATCGTCCTCGCCCACCAGACTCTGGAAGATGGCACTATGTTCGCTGTCAACAGGCAATATGGGAGCATGGTACTTTTGCGCCAAAGCACATATCAGTTCACCTGCCACCACAAGCGTCTCCTTGTTGGCAAGACAAATCTTCTTGCGAGCCTTGATGGCATGAATCGTTGGCTCAAGCCCCGAAAAGCCCACCATGGAAGCAAGCACCATGTCGACAGGGCCGGCTTCCACAATATCGCAAAGTGCCTGGGCTCCTGCATACACCTTGATATCAGGCTCATCGCGCAACAGGTCTTTCAGCTCGTCATAATGTGACTCGTTGGCAATGACCACGGCCGCAGGCTTGAACTTACGAGCCTGCCCCGCCAGTTCCTTTACTCGATTATTGGCAGTAAGGCAGTACACCTCGTAGAGATCGCTGTGCTGCTCTATCACGTCGAGAGCCTGCGTTCCTATGCTACCTGTCGAGCCCAGGATACATATCTGTTGTTTTTTCATAATTGCTTACATTTTAACTTTTTTCCTATCGAAAGCCGCAAAATCCATAACTGCGAAAAATTCATTGCCCAACTGGGAAAAAGTTTTTTCCTAACTGGGAAAATTATTTTTCCCAACCACAGCAGTCATTGCCGGCAGTCAAAGACATGCTTTCAGCCTAAATCAAGGATTCCGTCGGGCAATGACATTTTTATGACACGCCGGGTGCTATCCACGTTCACTATCAGTTGCTGACTTGCCGGTATAAGCAAGTCTCTCCCATCGGGAGTGGTGATCTCGAAAAGAAGATTGATGGTACTGTCGTCCACACGGTCGACAGTTCCTACAAGCTTGCCTGTAGAGGCATCCTCCAACTGAAATCCTACGATTTCTGCCCACGAGATATTTTCCTCGTCACTATCCGACAAATGTCGTGGAAAATACACCTCACATCCTGTATACAGACGTGCCTGCTCCTGTGTGTCGACATCCTCGAACTTGACAAGTACGTTCTCGTCGTTTTTAAACCGATATTCCTCCAAATAGAAAGGCACCAAGATACCGTCTATGTCGAGGAAAAGGTAATCGGCGTCCACACGGTCGAACACATCATCGGTGACGGCGAAAGTCAGTTCTCCCTTCACACCATGAGGCTTGCCCAACTTGCCTATTTTATATACGTCGTCTCGTTTGATCATAGAATTATTCTAATCTACAACACGTGTTATCTTGGCTCCGAGTTGGTTGAGCCGGAACTCTATGTCCTCGTAGCCACGGTCTATCTGTGCGATATTCTCTATGCGGCTCGTACCGTTGGCGCTCATAGCGGCGATGAGCAGGGCAATGCCCGCACGAATGTCCGGACTCGTCATTCTGCCCGCACGTAGCCGAATTTTATGGTCGTGACCCACCACAACGGCGCGATGAGGATCGCATAGAATAATCTGCGCGCCCATATCAATAAGCTTATCAACGAAGAACAGACGGCTCTCGAACATTTTTTGATGGAAGAGCACGCTGCCACGAGCCTGTGTAGCCACCACGAGGAGAACCGACAGGAGGTCGGGAGTTAGTCCTGGCCATGGAGCATCGGCAAGGGTCATGATAGTTCCATCGATAAAGGAATCTATGACATAGTGTCTTTGCACAGGAATGAAGAGGTCGTCGCCCTCAACTTTAATTTTCACGCCCAAGCGGCGAAAAGCATCGGGAATGATTCCAAGATTGCGGACCGACACGTCCTTGATGCGAATGCCAGCTCCGCACATGGCTGCCATACCGATGAACGAACCTACCTCGATCATATCGGGCAGAATGCGGTGCTCGGCTCCATGGAGCGATTTCACGCCCACAATGGTAAGCAGGTTGCTGCCTATGCCGCTAATCTGTGCCCCCATGGCGTTGAGCAGATGGCATAACTGCTGGATATAAGGCTCGCAGGCTGCGTTATAGATGGTTGTGGTTCCCTCGGCAAGCACCGAAGCCATGATGATGTTGGCCGTGCCCGTAACCGAAGCCTCATCGAGCAACATATAGCAGCCCTTCAGTTTCTTGGCCTCTATCTGATAGACGTTGCGCTCGTCATCGTGCACAAACCTCGCCCCCAAGTGCTTGAAACCCAAGAAATGGGTGTCGAGGCGGCGACGGCCTATCTTGTCGCCACCAGGCTTGGCGATGGTTGCCTTGCCACAGCGTCCCAACAGCGGGCCTATCATCAGCACGCTTCCACGCAGCGAGGAGCACTTGGCAACAAACTCCAGGCTGTCGAGATAATCGAGCTTCAGCTCGTCGCTCTGGAAAGTATAGTCGTTGCGACTGTTCCGCGTCACTTTCACACCTATCTCCCTGAGCAACTTGATGAGGTTGTTCACATCGAGGATATCCGGCACATTCTTGATGCGCACAGGCTCGTCGGTAAGAATTGTGGTGCAAATCACTTCGAGCGCCTCGTTCTTGGCACCCTGCGGAATGATGGTTCCTGTGAGCGGATGACCGCCTTCTATAATAAAAGACTCCATAGACTATTCTCTTCTCTGTGGAAATTAATGATAAGGGGAAAATCAAATATTGTTACTTGTTCTTTTTCTTTCCATTGCGACCCTGCAACGGCTCGCGGTCAACAATCTTGTCGAACTTGAAGGAGTCGAGGTCGAGTTGAATCTTTCCGTCGGTAAGGCGAGCCAAGTCTGAAGCCACCTTCTCGCCGTCGCTCGACCCATGGCTCCACAACACAAGGTTGCGATGCATTTGGTTGGCAACAAGCTTCACCAGTTCGTCGCGCTCCTCGCCTGGCTCCATGGTCTTCAGTTTATCGAAAATCTCGAAGAGCATGGCACCATAGTGGCGCACGGGAATCTTCTTCATCGGATAAGGCATGGGGTCTGGCTTTTTGGCTATCTGCGAGGCATTTGTCACATCGAAAGGATAGTCGATGTCGAGTTGAAAATGGCTCATGATGGCGAGTTGGTCCCAGAACTTGCGCTCATGCCCCTCGACATTCTTGCCCTCGGGAAACATACGGTCCATGATGGCTACAATGGACTTGGCGCATCGCTGACGCTCCTCACGGTCGGGCAAGCCGACCGCATAGTCGACCATCTGCTGTATTTCTCGTCCATACTCGGGCAGCACTATCTGCTCTCGCTGGGTGTTATAGTCTAATCCGTCTATATTCATGAATCTCTATAAATAAAAATAGGTGTAAAAATCAAATGAGTTTCTTTGGCATCTTTGCCACAAAGTCCTTCAGATAGAAAGGCACGAAGTAAGCCACGTCCTCAAACTTGCCTTCCACGAAGCGTTTCTCTGCCAGCGGCGCCATGTTCTTTGCCAATGGCTCGATGCCCTTCACGAGACGGGCATTGGGATGATGGATGACTTCCATGCACTTGGCAGCTCCATTCCCGAAGAAATATACCGTTCCACGGTCGAGATACTCCTTGTATGTTTCCGCGTCTACTATGTCGGCCTGTATAGGGCGCACCTCATGGAGGGAACGGTCGAAGACCTGCGCATACACTTCCATCCGGCGGGCATCGAGCATGGGCACAATGAGTGCGTCTTCCTCGGCAGGATGCTCGCCAAGAAGAACGGGCACAGCCAACAACTCGAGCGTGGGCACAGCGATGAGTTTCACTCCGCGACCATAACAAAGCCCCTTGGCCATGCTCACACCGATGCGAAGCCCTGTATAAGAACCTGGGCCACAACTTACAGCCACAGCCTCAAGCGGAATATTGCGGGAATCAATGTAACTGACTGCCTCGTCTACGAACACACCCAACTTAACTGCATGGTTAGGACCGCTGTGATCTTCCTTGTTGAAAATCACGGCTCCATTGTCACTAAGTGCCACCGAGCACACGTCGGTACTCGTCTCAATATTTAAAATACAAGACATAAAAAATAAATATATTCTTAAATAAGGTGCAAATTTACGCTTTTTCTCGCATTTTTTTGTACTTTTGCAGAAATTTAACGTGAAGAATATATGATACAGTCAATGACAGGCTTCGGAAAAGCTACCGTGGCCTACAAAGAAAAAAAGATTAACGTAGAAGTTAAGTCGTTGAACAGCAAGGCTCTCGACCTCTCCACACGTATCGCTCCCCTGTATAGAGAGAAGGAAATGGAGATACGGCAGTTCATAGTCAAGAGCCTGGAAAGAGGCAAGATAGATTTCTCCATTTGGATAGAAAAGGACGTCGTGGCCGACGCAACCCCCATCAACATGGCACTGGTGGAGAACTATTATCAGCAAATCAAGAAGATTTCGGCACAGACTGGCATTCCCGAGCCCACCGACTGGTATGCTACGCTGTTGCGCCTGCCCGACGTAACGACCAAGACCGATGTGGAAGAACTATCGGACGAGGAATGGAAAGCCGCACAGCAAGCCATCGGCGAAGCCGTGAGACACCTCGTAGAGTTCCGACGCCAGGAAGGAGCTGCCCTACAGAAGAAGTTCACCGAGAAGGTAGACAACATCCAGGCTCTGCTCGCCAGCATAGAGCCATACGAGAAGGCGCGCGTAGAGAAGATAAAGACTAACATAGTGAACGGTCTGCAGCAGATTCCAAATGTCGACTACGACAAGAACCGACTGGAGCAGGAACTCATCTACTACATCGAGAAACTCGACATCAGCGAAGAGAAACAGCGGCTCAGCAACCACCTGAAGTACTTCCGCGAGACAATGAACGAGGAAGGCCACGGCGTGGGCAAGAAGCTTGGCTTCATCGCACAGGAGATGGGACGTGAAATCAACACCACAGGCTCGAAGAGCAACCAGGCTGAGATGCAGAACATCGTGGTGAAAATGAAGGACGAGCTGGAGCAGATCAAGGAACAAGTGCTGAACGCATTGTAAATGAAAAACCAAATGAGAAACGGACTGTTAATATTCAGCGCCCCATCGGGCAGCGGAAAAAGCACTATCGTAAACTGGCTGATGAAGGAACACCCAGAACTGAAACTGGCCTTCTCCATCAGTTGCACATCGCGTGCACCACGCGGAACCGAGCAGAACGGAGTGGAATACTTCTTCCTAACACCCGAAGAATTCAAAGCCAAGATAGAAGCCGGCGAATTCCTGGAATACGAAGAAGTGTATCAAGACCGGTTCTACGGCACGCTGAAGTCGCAAGTGGAAAACCAACTCGAGGCTGGCGACTCGGTCGTTTTCGACGTGGACGTGAAAGGAGGCGTAAACATCAAGAAGTTCTATGGCGATCGTGCCCTCAGCATCTTCGTGCAACCACCATCGGTGGAAGAGCTTCGCCGCCGCCTGAACGGTCGTGGAACCGATGCGCCGGAAGTCATCGAGCAACGCCTGGCAAAAGCCAACTACGAGTTGACCTTCGCTCCACAGTTCGACCACATCGTGGTAAACGACAACTTGGAGAAGGCCGAGCAGGAAGTATACAAACTCGTGTCCGACTTCTTGAATCAAGACTAAGACGGATGGGCATCAAGAAGACAGAGCTTAGCCACAATAAAAAAACAAGCTTAGTCATAGCAGATGCCCCAAGTCTAACATAAAACAAGAGCGAAAGATGCGAAAGAAGAGAGTTGGCATATTCGGCGGAAGCTTCAACCCCATACACACAGGGCACATCGCCCTTGCCAAAAGCCTCTGCCAGCAGGCAGGGCTCGACGAGGTGTGGCTGATGGTTTCGCCCATGAACCCATTTAAGAAAGATGCCCACGACCTACTGACGGACAAACTGCGGCTCAAGATGGTAAAAACGGCACTTGCCGGCGAGCCAAAGCTCAAGGCATGCGACTACGAGTTCCACATGCCCAAGCCTTCCTACACCTGGCACACATTACTGGCACTGAGCCAAGACTTTCCGCAAGTCAGCTTCACCCTCCTCGTCGGAGGCGACAATTGGGCATCCTTCGACAAATGGTTTCACCACGAAGACATTTTGAGCCACTACCCCATCGTCGTCTATCCGCGAAAAGGAAACAACATAGGAGAGGTTCCACCGGGCGTAACCATAGCAAGAACCCCTCTGCTCAACATCAGCAGCACCGAGATACGCCAACGCATCAAAGAGGGGAAAAGCATACACGGCATGGTGCCCGACAGCATAGAGCATATGGCAATCCTATATTACTCTACCCCCTCCTCACACATCCCCAAACAAGAGCAATGACAAAATGAGCTGGAAAACGAACACCAAGACATTTCTGAAGTTAGCATTCGCCCCCATCCGCGGCAACGCCAACTTCTTCATCTTTATGTATCTGCTCGGCATTATCTGTGCCGTGGTAACGACTCCACGCTGGGGAGTCGTATACGACAACTTGGCGCTGGAACTGTTTGTCGACATCTATGTGGTTTGCGCCTTGCTGATGCTCCTGCCCAGGAAGCGGAAAATACGTTTCTGCGCAAGGAGCCTTCTCTACATTATATTATATGCCACAGCGATTGCCGACACTTACTGCTTCGTCAACTTTGGCTCCACACTCAACCCTTCGATGCTGATGCTCGTGGGCGAGACCAATCCCGACGAGGCAAGCAATTTCATATCGGCCTGCCTCTCGCCCACCATCATCTTCAGCGCCGTGGGATGGATCCTCCTGCTCATCCTCGTGCAAGTCTCAGTAGCCGTATTCCACAAATCTGTCATCAAGAATCTGGGCTTTGCCGTCACCTTCGTCGAACTGCTGTCACTCAAGAACAGATGGAATTGGGTAACGCACGTTACTCGTGCCACGCCCTACGCCCTGACCGTGATAGGCATCATCCTCTTCATAACGGGAGCCTGCACTTCATGGCACAACAAGATGGCGACATTCAAACTATTCGCCGGCAAGAACATAGGCGAAGTGGAGCACGAGCTCACCAACAAGGGACACGCCGTCCTCTATATTCCCATCAATCGACTGGTTTTCAGCATCTACGCGAACAAGTTGGCTGCCAAGCAGATAACACAGCTCATACATGCAGCCAAAGATGTGAAGGTAGACAGCTGCAGCTATCGCTCGTCAAACATCGTGCTCATCATAGGCGAGAGCTACGGTCGACATCACTCCCAGCAATATGGCTACTTCATGAAGACTACCCCACGGCAGGCAGCACTCGAGAAATCGCGCAAGCTCACCAAGTTTACCGATGTCGTGACGTGCTGGAATCTCACCAGCTTCGTCTTCAAAAACGTATTCTCGACACATGTCGTGGGCGAGAAAGGCGACTGGTGCGATTACCCGCTTTTCCCCGAACTGTTCCGCAAAGCAGGTTATCAAGTCACCTTCATCACCAACGAGTTTCTGCCACAGGCAAAGGAAGCCGTCTACGACTTCAGCGGCGGATTCTTCCTCAACAATCCAGAGCTCAGCAAGTTGCAGTTCGACAACCGCAACACCGAGCTTCACCCTCTCGACGACGGATTGCTCGCCGACTACGACAACCATCTGAAACAAAAACAGGGCAAGCACAACCTCATCATCTTCCACCTCATGGGCCAACACGTAGACTATAAGTCGCGCTACCGACAGGAACAGACACACTTTTGGGCGAGCGACTACGAGGACAAGCGACCCGAGCTGAATGCCAAACAACGCAAGATATTGAGCTATTACGACAACGCTACTCTTTACAACGACTCCATCGTAGCACAAATAGTGAAGCGATTCGAGAAAGAAGACGCCATCGTCATCTACATGCCCGACCACGGTGAGGAATGCTACGAGGACGACCGAGGCTTTATCTGCCGCAACCATTCGGCGGCCATCGACTGGCCTCTCGCCCACTACGAGTTCGAGATTCCATTCTGGATTTACTGCTCGCGCAAGTACATACGCAAACATCGCGACATCTACAAGCAGATACGCAAGGCCAAGGACCGACGCTACATGACCGATGCACTGCCCCACCTGCTCCTCTATCTGGCCGGAATCAAGACGCCAACCTATCAAGCCAAATACAACATCCTCAGCAACGAGTACGACGAGATGCGGCCACGCATACTGAAAAACTCCGCAGACTACGACAAGCTGAGAGATGAGCACATCGCAAACGAGAAGAAGAAAGAAAAATAAGATTATGAGTACACCCACACTAAACAGAACAGAATGCAACGTGCTGCGAGGCATTGCCATCATCGGCATCTTCCTGCACAACTACTGCCACTGGTTAGGCCCCATCGTAAAGGAAAACGAATACCAATACATACAGCGCAACGTAGACTGGTTGCATCAGGTAATGACCTCGCCCGACGGTTGGCTACCCATGCACCTGCTGTCATTCTTCGGACACTACGGAGTGCCCGTATTCCTCTTCCTGAGCGCCTACGGATTGGTCATAAAGTATGAGACGAAGCCACATCTCGACACTTCGGCACAGTTTGTCAGCATCAATGGAAAGACATTGTGGAATTGGCGAGAGCCTCTGCGCTTCATACGTTACCATTACCTCAAGCTCTTCAAGATGATGATAGTAGGCTTCGTGGCATTTACCATGCTCGACTACCTTACTCCAGGGCCTCATCACTACCAGTCGCTCGACATCATCGCCATGCTGGGCATGTTCAACAATGTATTGCCCAATCCCGACCACATCATCTGGCCAGGGCCGTTCTGGTTCTTTGGGCTGATGTTCCAGCTCTACATCGTCTATCGCCTCTTCATCTACCGACACCACTGGGCTTTCACCGTAGTGCTGATGGTTGTTTGCTTAGCCCTTCAACTATGTCTCTCGCCCGACGGCGAGGCGATGAACCGTTATCGCTACAACTTCATGGGCGGCATGCTGCCATTCGGCATCGGCATTCTTTATGCCCGCTATGGCGAGAAGATTCTCATGACTTTCCATAACAACACAGCCAACACCTTTGGCATTATCTTCTGCGGTGGCATTATCTACAGTCTCAGCGGAAGCGTGCTGGGCTGGACCTTCGTGCCTTTCTTCGTCTGCCTGGCCTGCGTGCTGGTGGCAAAAGTGCTGAGCGGAGTGAAATGGTTGCAGGGCGCATACAGATTCCTCGAATGGATGGGCAGCATTTCCGCAGCACTCTTTGTATGCCATCCTATCACCCGTAAGATATTCATCCCCATCAGTCGCTGGGGCGACATGTACGCAGGACTGCTGCTCTACATCATTTCGAGCATCTGCCTGGCATGGCTCTTCTCCGAGCTGCTGAAGAAGATTCCGAGTCCAAAGATGAAGTGAAGAACGAAAATGCCAAGAAGATTATTGACTAAACTCCAAGTTTCGGAACAAACAAGCCTTCCATTATGATTAAAATCAAAGATATAGAACTTGCCAACATCAGTCGCTTCAGAGGCGAATTGATGGGAGCAGCCATGCTTTTCATCATCCTCTTTCATGTGGCTCTGCCCCGCGAGGATGCCTTCTTCGGGCTTCGGCGCATGGGCAACGTAGGAGTAGACATGTTTCTCTTCCTCAGTGGCATTGGCCTGTGGTTCTCTTGGACAAAGAATCCTGACGTACGCCGCTTCTTCGTGCGCCGTTATCTACGCATCTATCCCGCCTGGCTCATCATTGCCAGCCTGTTCTATATTCCCCGTTTCGAGGGAGGAAACCTTTGGGCATGGGTCGACCTGGTGGGCGACATTGTCATCAACTGGAATTTCTGGCTTCACGACGAGCTCAACTTCTGGTATATTCCAGCCATCATGATGCTCTATCTCTTTGCGCCAGGCTACATGGAGCTTATCAAGCGGCACCCCATCTACCGATGGTTGCCAGTGGTTATGATCATGTGGTGCATCCTTGTACAGTATGTCACTCCCATCCATCGTGCCGTAGGCCATTTGGAGATTTTCTGGAGTCGAGTACCCATCTTCTTCATCGGCATCAACATGGGCGAGATGGTAAGACAGCGGCAAACCCTCGATGGTGCCAGCATCTGGATGATATGGCTCATGTTCCTGATGACGCTCACATCGAGCATTTTCCTCGAACAGGTGCGCCACGGCATGTTTCCTCTCTTCTTGGAGCGCATGCTCTACATTCCACTCACCATTACGAGCATCCTGCTGCTCAACCGTATCTTCAGGCGTACTCCCAAGTGGTTCAACCAAGGCTTTATCTTTGTTGGAGGACTGAGTCTGGAAGCTTATCTCATACACATTCACTTCGTGCTCCACTACATAGAGAAATATCACTGGGGTTACTGGCCCACATTCATCGTTTGCATAGCCATCACGTTGCCAGCAGCCTGGCTTCTCAGCAAGGTTGCGGGTTGGATTAGCCAACAATTATCCAAGATTATCAAATACTGAAAATATCGAGAATACAGTGAATCATGAAAAAAATAGATTATAGAATGAACGAAAGCCAGGGCTTCTCTGCCATGATGCGTCTCATACGCCCCAAACAATGGATCAAGAACGGATTTGTATTCGTGCCGCTGTTCTTTGGCGGCGCCCTGTTTCACGCCGACGCTCTTTTGGCAGGCATCATCACCTTTTTTGCCTATAGCTTTGCCGCATCGAGCATCTATTGTTTCAACGACATCATCGATGTAGAGCCCGACAGGCGCCATCCCGTAAAGCGCCACAGACCCATCGCCTCGGGAGCCGTTTCCATCAAGACGGCGTATTGCCTCATGATTCTGATGCTCATACTTTCCATTGTCATCAGCGCGGCGCTCGATTCCTGGAAGGCCATGGGCATCATCCTTTTCTATTGGCTGCTCAACCTCTGCTATTGCGCCAAGCTGAAGCAATACGCCATCATCGATGTGTGCATTGTGGCCTTCGGATTCGTGCTTCGCCTGCTGGCTGGCGGTGTGGCTGTCGACATTGCCCTGAGCAAATGGATTGTGCTGATGACTTTCCTCATCACACTCTTCATGAGCTTTGCCAAGCGACGTGACGACGTGCTGAGAATGGAAAAGACGGGCGAGGCTCCACGCAAGAACACAAGCCGTTACAACCTCGTCTTCATCAACCAGGCCATCACCATCACGGCATCGGTTACGCTCGTATGCTACATCATGTACACGGTAAGCCCCGAGGTGATCGAGCGTTTCAATACTGAGCATCTCTATCTCACGAGTGTCTTCGTGCTGGTGGGTTTGTTGCGCTACATACAGATTGCCATAGTAGACCAGCAGAGCGGCGACCCAACCCAGATTATGCTTCACGACCACATCACACAGTTTATCATTCTGGCTTGGCTTCTCTCGTTCTTGGTTATCATATACATTATATAATAATGAGAACATCAACTGCTGCACATACGAGCCTTGAATAATATGGAAGAAAAAGAAAAGATATACTGTTTCGACTTCGACGGCACTCTCACCACCAAGGACACGCTCCTCGAGATAATCCGTTACAAAGCTGGCACATGGAGGCTACTGTGGGGATTCCTGCTTTATGCCCCCATTCTGATGCTGATGAAACTACATCTCTATCCCAACTGGAAGGCAAAGCAACTCATCTTCACCCATTTCTTCGGAGGCATGAGCATGAATTCCTTCAACCTGCTGTGCCGCAACTTTGCCAAGGAGCGCAGCAGTCTTCTTCGCCCAGACATGATTGCTCTTGTTAGACAAGCCATCGAAGCAAAAAAGAAAGTCTTTGTCGTAAGTGCCAGCATCGACAACTGGGTTCGCCCTTTCTTCACCACACAGGGCATTGGGGACATAGAGGTTTTAGGAACAAAAGTAGAAGAGAAAGACGGCTGCCTGACAGGACGCTTCAGCACACCCAATTGTTATGGAGCAGAGAAGGTAAGACGAATCAACAAGGCTCTCTCTTCGGCACCAGACAAAGTAAAGACTGACACATTCACTTTCGTCCGAAAACATTATCACATCACTGCCTACGGAGACAGCCGTGGCGACAAAGAAATGCTTGCCTTTGCCGACGAGGGGCATCTGTTAAACTGCCACAGGAGCGAATAGTTGCAGAAACATTTGCGGGATAAGGAGAAAATGATTATTTTTGCATGCTAATCATCAACAAGACATGAACATCAAGCAAAGAATACAGCAGATGGACGACTCGAAACGCGAGAAGTTGGGCGAGGTAGCGAGATTTGGCATTGTGGGCGTTGCTGCCACGATACTCCAGTACGCCATCTATCTCCTCATGATTTCCTGCCTTGCCTGGGGCATTCCACAATTAGGCGGCAACGACCATGCACTGGCAACCACAGCCAACACCATTGCCTACATCGCCAGTTTCGTGTTCAACTTCGTTGCCAGCACGCGATACACTTTCCGCGTCAAGGCCAATGCCAAACGAGGAGCAGGCTTCACGTTCTCGCACATCATCAACTACACCTTGCAGACCGTCTGTCTCAATCTCTTCGTAGGCATGGGACTGGCCAAACAGACAGCCATGCTGCCAACACTCTGCGTTTGCATTCCTGTAAACTTCCTCTTGGTCAGGTTCTTCCTAAAGAAGTAAAAAAACAAAGCGAAATAGTAAAACGAAGAAAGAGAAGGATCCATCACAAATAAAGGGTGAAGAACAAAGAATACAAGTGAAGGAATAAATCAAAAAACATCTATATTTCCAAAGACAAGAAGAACTATCAAAAGCAAATATCATGATGAAAAAAGCTTTCACCATATTCAAGATCAAGCGCGAGGAAAGATGGCAGGCTATCGTGGCATTGCTCCTGTTCTCGATACTCAATGCACTGACTATCATCAAATACAACGGGCAGTTCACACAGCTCACCGACAACTATCACAAGCTATTCGTCAAGACCTTCCATGTGGCAGGTTTCGACCCGCTTACCTATGCTGTCGTTTCCTGCTGGGATACAGAATACAACGTGTACCGCCATCCCCTGTTGGCCTTCTTCATGTACATCCCCAACCTGGTCAACCAGGCACTCATTGCCCTTACAGGCTTCAACTGCGTACAGTACATCGTAGGCATCATCCTCGTGTTCTGCTCATTCTACTCATTCATATTCATTTACCGCATTTTCCGCGAAGTGATAGGTACCAAGACCTATGATGCCACCCTGTTGTCGGCTTTCTACTTTTCCTTTGCCTACGTGATGGTTTCCGCCATGGTGCCCGACCATTTCATCATGTCGATGATGCTCCTACTCATGACACTCTACATCAGCGGCATCTGTATGCAGAAAGGGAGAAGACTCACCACCTGGCAGACAGTAGTGCTCTTTGTGCTTACCGCAGGCGTATCGCTCAATAATGGACTGAAGACATTCCTCGCAGCTCTGTTCACCAACGGCAGCAAGTTCTTCCGCCCCAAGTTTCTACTCTTGGGAGTCATCCTGCCTGCCGCCCTGATGTGGACTGTGGCACGTGTGGAATACCGCACCTTCGTATGGCCCAAGGAAATGGCACGCCACGAGATGCAAATGAAGAAGAGCGAAGAAGCCAAACAGCAGATTTACAAGCAGTATTGCGATACGGCGAATGTGAAAGACTCAGCTCAGGCAGAGGCTGCCGTACAAGCCATCATACAGAAGAAAGCACATGCGAAGTACGTGAGAGACCACAAGCAGATATGGAACAAAAACACAGGCAAGCCCATTGCAAAAGGCGAGTTCATGGGCTGGACCGACATCACGACATCGCGCACAGAGACCACCGTGGAAAATCTCTTCGGCGAAGCCATCCAGTTGCATCGCCAGCATCTGTTGGAAGACGTGCTGCGAAGCCGTCCCGTCATCGTGGGTTACGATTCTGCCCTCAACTACATCGTAGAGGGCATCATCCTGTTGCTCTTCGCCTTGGGCATTTTTTCCGGACTGCGCTCCAGGTTCTTCTGCCTGTCGATGTTCTTCTTCCTCTTCGACATGGCCCTGCACATTGGCTTAGGGTTCGGCATCAACGAGGTGTACATCATGACGGCGCACTACATGTTCTTCGTGCCCATCGCCATAGCCTTCCTCTTGCACCGCCTGCAGGGAAAGAGCCTCACGCTTTGCCGTTACATACTGATAGGACTCACCTTCTATCTCGCCGCCTGCAACGGCACACTGCTCTTCCACTATATGCTTACGTAAAGGTAGAGAGGAAAACGAGCAGAAATCAGAATTGCAAGAAAAAGCTACAAAGAAAGACAAGAGCTGAAAGACAAGAGAAAAAATATATTTATCAACAAGCATGAGCCATATTTTCAAGATAAGAAAAGAAGAGAAGTGGGCTGTCATCGTGGCACTTCTCGTATTCACAGCACTCAACACTCTCATGGTGTGCTATCACTTCACGCCCTTCACCAAGGGCGGAGACAACATCGGCTACTGGAGCCTCTTCACCCGATACTATCAGATTTCTGGATTCGACGTGTTCACCTATCTCACCGTGTCCAAGTGGAACGCCTACTACACCGAATTCCGCCATCCGTTGCTACCATTCCTCTGGTATCCGTTCTATCTACTCAACTACTTGCAGATGCAACTCACAGGCAAGAACATGGCCATCATCCTCGTGGCTGTCGTGATGACGATGCTCTCCACCTACTCGTTTGTCTTCATCCGCCGCACCTTCAGAGAGATATTGCAGCTCGGCAAACTCGATGCCAACCTTCTGTCGGTGCTTTTCTTCTCCTTCGCCTACATCATGCTCTCCAGCTTCGTGCCCGACCATTTCGGTTTGTCGATGTTCATGCTCACCCTCACGCTCTATGTGTCGGGCAAGCATTTGGCGTGTCACGAGAAGATGCCAGCCTGGCAGACAGCCACGCTTTTCGTCCTTACAGCAGGCGTAACCATCACCAACGGAGCCAAGGTGTTTCTCTCCTCACTCTTTACCAACGGCAAGAGTTTCTTCAAATGGCGCCATCTGCTGACGGTCGTCGCCATCCCCTCGCTGTTCATCATCGCCGCCGCCATCTGGCAGAACGAGGCTTTCATCATTCCCCACCGCCAGGAAGGGCTACGCATTCTGCATGCACGCGAACAACGCGACAGCGTGTTCAAGGCTCAGGTGGAAGCCGACCAGAAGCGCAAGCGCGAGATTCACGGAACCGCCATCAAGGACAAAGGCATGCTCTCCTGGGCAGACCTCAGCGTGTCACGCTCGCAGTCGTTGGTAGAAAATGTCTTCGGCGAATCGCTCATCCTGCACAAGGACCACTTGCTGCAGGACGTCGGCACCCACCGCCCCATCTTCGTACACTACCAGACAGCTCTGCCCTACATTCTGGAAGCCATCATCGTAGTGCTCTTCGCCGCAGGCTTGTGGATGGGGCGCAGGTCGAAATTTCTGTGGATGACAGGCGCATGGGTGGTGTTCGACGCATTCATACACTTAGGTCTGGGCTTCGGCCTCAACGAAGTGTACATCATGACGGCACACTGGGCTTTCATCATCCCCATCGCCATAGGCTATCTGCTCAAAGGGCTCAACACCAAGAACCAGTCGCATCTACGCCTCATCGTCATGGTGCTTGCCGTATTCTTATTCTTCTACAACGGGCTACTCATCGCCCAATATCTATTGTAAACTGCAACAAGACATTCCCCATCAAACAACAAAACATTCCACATCATGCCCACAGTATCCATCCTCGTCCCCATCTACGGTGTAGAACAATACATAGAACGATGTGCCGAAACGCTGTTACGGCAGTCTTATAGCGACATTGAGTATGTGTTCGTAAACGACTGCACCAAGGACAGAAGCGTGGAAATACTGCGACAGGTTATCGACCGATTCCCTGCACGGAAGGCACAGGTGAGGTTGATAAGCCACGAGCGCAACAGAGGTTTGGGAGGTGCGCGCCACACGGCCTTCGCAGCTTCGCGAGGTCGATATATCATGCATGTGGACAGCGACGACCTCCTGCCGCTCGATGCTGTGGAAAAACTGGTAGTGGCTGCCATGAAGAGCAAAGCCGACATCGTAGACGGAGGCTTCGCCGACTGGGAGAACGGGAAAGCCACCAAGTTTCATCCCGCCGCCCATGACAGCCACCGCACCTACCTGCGCAAGCTGCTCTGCCAGAACATCACCTCCAACCGCATCTGGGGGCGAATCTATCGCAGGGATTTGTTAGAAATCCACGGCATATACAGCGTCGATGGCATAGACTACAGCGAGGATTATGCCGTGGTGGCACGAGCCATGTACTTTGCCAAGCGCCATTTCATCGACGACGTGGTATACTATTATCGCAAGGACAACATCGCCTCCTACACCCACGACATCTCGGAGAAAAGCCTCGTCTCGCACTTCTGTGCTTGCCAGCTTGTGGCGTCGTTCATCGAGCGGCATGACAACAAGGGCATTTACCGCACAGCCACCGACATCGGCATGGTGAATGCCTATCGCATAGCGGCCGAGCTGCACCTACCGTTCGAAAGGGTAGACAGCATCTGCACCTACCGCGTCGCCCATCCCGTCTGCCGCCTCTGCATCTCGCTTCTGCGGCGGGGCTGGAAGGTGAAACACGTCAATCTTCTGTATCTTTTGTTCAGAAGAATTTATAATTTACAGATATTCAGAAGATAGAGAAGTTAAGAAAACTTTGGGAGAAAGTGAGTGAATTGTTTCCTCTCACTTATCAAAATCTCCGTTCCGTAGTATGGAACGGACATCCCAAACTACGGAACATACATTCCAAACTACGGAACGGAGATTTCTGCACACTATTTTTTCTTTTTCATGAATGCGAGACATTCATCAAGTATCTTTACCCGAAAAAGCTTCATGACAGCAAAATAGAGAGAAGAAGCCAAGACAACTCTTGCCAGTAAAAGCAGATAGATGTTCGACAGCCAGCAAGTAAGGTAATAAGTGACCGCCATGCAGCCTGTCGCACAAAGCAGGAAAGGCAGCGTGTCGAGGCAAATGTCCCTGAAGCGCAAGCCCGTGATGCGCCTGATGGCACTCTGCCACACCACCAGCCACAATATCATGAAGGACGTGTAAGCCACTACCATCCAGTAGATGCCATAGCTATGGCAGAACAACACCAGCGCCAACAATCCAACGACTTGCCCCAGGTTGCACCACATGTAAACATCCGATCGACCGTTGCTGATGGCCAGGTTCTGATAGAGCGTGTACAGCGGAACAAAAGCTCCGCTCACGCAGAGAATCTGCAACAGAGCCACACTCGCCATCCACTTGTCGCCGATGGTGATGAGTATGAACTCGCGAGAGACCAGTGCCAATCCAAACATCAGCGGGAAAGAGAGAAAGGAGGTGAAGCGGAACATCTTGCGAAACACCTGCCGCTCCCTTCCCCTGTCGTCCTTCACCGACGAGAGCACAGGCTGCGCTATCTGCCCCACCGTGTTGGATATAAACGAATTGGCCTTGGTGTTCCAATTGTATGCCTGCGAGTAGTTGCCCACATCGGCGATGGGATAGAAACGACCGAAGATGAAGGTCAGCACATTGCTGCTCACCGTGTTGATGATATTGGTGACGAGCAACTTCACGCTGAATCCAAACATTCGTTTTACCGGCCCGAAGTCGATGCGCAACTGTGGCCGCCAGCCCGTGTAATAGAACCTGCCGAAGTTGAGCACCGTGATAAAAATTACCTGTTGCCAGGCCAAGCTCCAATAAGCCATGCCACAGAAGGCGAGGCACACACCTACTACGTTCGACGATACGAGTGCCACAAAGCTAACGATGGCTATCTCCTTGTTCATCATGTTCTTGGTCATGTAGGCATTCTGCACGATGCCGAACGAGGAGATGAAAAAGGCCAGGAACACAAAGCGTGACAACCATACGAGGCAGGGCTGGCGAAAGAAACCGGCTATCAGCGGTGCGCAGAAGAAAAGTGCCACATAGAGACCGAAACTCACGATGACGTTGAACCAGAACACCGAGTTGTAGTCGCGGTCGGTGGGATGCTTCAAGTTGACCAAAGCCTGTGTGAAGCCGCTGCTCTGCAGGTTGCCAGCGATGAGCGTGAAGATGGTGAGTATGCCGATGATACCATAGTCGGCAGGCGAGAGCAAGCGCGCCAAGAAGATGCCGAACAAGATGTTGAGCACCTGTGTGGAGCCGCTGTTCATGGCTCCCCAAAACAATCCCTTCGCAGTTTTCTCCTTTAATGTTTCAGCCATTTTTCTTCGTTTTTTATTCAAGTTTCGCAAGTCAAGGAGTTAAAGGAGTTAAGAAAACAGCTTTTTAGCCTGGCCTTCAAACAATCAGTCATTTACCTTACTCCCTTAACTCCTTGATATGCGAAAGTTCTGTTTTTATTATGCAAAAATAGCATTATTTGTTTGAAGTTCAAAACATTTTGCGTACTTTTGTCGTGTGAAACGAATATTCCATATCATATCCCACTTCGACATGGGCGGAGCAGAGCGTGTGGCGCTCAACATAGCCCTGTCCCAGAACACCGCCCTCGAGTATCACATCGTCGAGGTCGCAAGAGGACGATCGCCCTTCACAAGACAGTTTATCAACGAGATGAAGGAGGCTCGCGTTGCCTTCCATCGTTCGCCCGTCCCCACCGTGCCGTTCCACTATCTCTTCGAGAAGATGGCAGCCCTGCTGTTTCCGCTGTGGTTTGTATCCCTCTTTCTGAAGTATCAGCCCGCGGTAGTCCATTGCCACAGCGAGATTCCCGAATGGGCCGTCTATAGATTTTTCCGCCTCTTTCCCCAGCTCACCCGCCATTGCCGCGTGGTACGAACCATACACAACACATCGCTGTGGCACGGCATGCGGAAGACGGGCAGCAAGGTGGAAGCCTGGCTGCAGTCGAGAAACGCCAACATAGCCATCTCCACTTCGGTGCTCGAGGCTTACAAGGAGGCTTACCATGCCCTGCCACCTATTATATATAATGGCATTGCGCCCTGTCGAAAGCGAAAGACATATTCTGGACTTGTGAAAGGGAAAATCAACATTCTCTTTGCCGGACGCATGGAAGAGCAGAAAGGTGTCTACCACCTGGCCGACATCGTAGAGAGGTTGAGAGACAACGACCGATACTTCTTCCACATCTTCGGAAGCGGTAGACTCAAGGACTGGCTCACCCACAGGATTGGCGACGCACCCAATGCCTGCATCCATCCGCCGCTCTTCGGCCTGTCGGCTTATCTCGGCTCGTTCGACTATCTGCTCATGCCTTCCGAGCACGAGGGCCTGGCGCTTCTGTCCATCGAGGCAAGCATGGAGGGCACGCCCGTCATCATCAACGATGCCAAGGGACTCTCCGACACGCTGCCAGCACACTGGCCGCTTAAAGTAGAGCACAACGACATCGATGCCTACATGCGCCTCTTCGCCCATACCCTTCCGCAAGGCGACAGATCCCTTTGGGCACAGGAAGCCAGGCAGTATGCCGAAAGCCACTTCTCGCTGCGGCAGATGCAGGAGGCTTACGAAAAAATCTACAACTCCTGAAGCATCAAGAAAAAGAAGTATTAACCAACAACCCTATAAAACATGAACAAGATTCATAAGCTTATCCTTATTCTCTGCGCCTTCTGCGGAATGGCACAGGCACAACCCGAACGCCCCAAGCTCGTAGTGGGCATCGTGATAGACCAGATGAGATGGGACTATCTCTATCGTTATTACGCACGTTATGGCGAGGGCGGATTCAAGCGACTGTTGGGAGAAGGGTTCAGTTGCGAGAACACATGCATCCCCTACATTCCTTCGGTCACAGCCATAGGACACGCCTCCATCTACACGGGCTCCGTGCCTTCGATACACGGCATTGCTGGCAACAACTTCGTGGTAGACGGCAACATCGCCTACTGCACGGACGACGAAACCGTAGCTCCCGTCGGTTCAGACAGCAAGGCTGGCAAGATGTCGCCGCGCAACATGTGGACGACAACCATCGGCGACGAACTGCGCCTTGCCACCAACAACCGTTCCAAGGTAATCGGCGTGGCACTGAAAGACCGCGCCGCCATACTGCCTGCCGGCCACCATGCCAACGGAGCCTTCTGGTTCGACGACAAATCGGGCAAGTTCATCACCAGCACCTTCTACATGAACAAGCTGCCCCAATGGGTTGACAAGTTCAACAAACAGAAAAAAGCAGAAAAATATCTATCACAGAAATGGGAAACACTCTATCCCATAGACACGTACAAGGAGAGTACAGCCGACGAAAACAATTACGAAAACGGCATACAGGAAGGCGTCAAGGCAACGTTGCCCCTCGACCTACCAGCCCTCTACAAGAAATACGGATATAAGATAATCCGCAATACGCCTTTCGGAAACAGTCTCACCATCGA
Source organism: Candidatus Segatella mututuai (assembly GCA_002439605.1). GTDB lineage: Bacteria > Bacteroidota > Bacteroidia > Bacteroidales > Bacteroidaceae > Prevotella > Prevotella mututuai. Next base: position 29,732 of record DJOI01000034.1, read on the forward strand.
CATCGCCAAAGCTGCCATCGAGGGCGAGGACTTGGGGCAGGGCAGCGAAACCGACATGCTCACAGTGAGCTGTTCCAGCACCGATTACATAGGCCATCAGGTGGGTATCAACGCCATAGAGACCGAAGACTGCTATCTGCGGCTTGACCAAACGCTTGCCAGCTTCTTCGACTATCTCGACCAAAAAGTGGGAAAAGGCAACTATCTACTCTTCCTCAGCGCCGACCACGGCGGCATGAACAACGCACAGTATCTCATCGACCAACACATTCCCGCTGGTAACTGGGACGACCGCGTGTGCGCCAAGCAACTAAACGCCCTGCTCAAAGCCAAGTATCCATCAGCTGGCGACCTCGTAAAAACTGTCATGAACTACCAAGTATTCTTCAACCTCGATGAAATAGAAGCACAAAAGCTCGACTTCGACGCTATCAAAGAGACTGTGGTCGGCGAACTGAAGAAAGACAAGCGCATACAGTATGCCTTCGACATGGAGAAAGCTTCCGTGGCGAGTGTTCCCGACGAAGTGAAGTATCGCGCCATCAATGGCTACAACCGCGAAAGGAGCGGAGGCGTGCAGGTTGTCCTGAAGCCAGGATACTATGATTTCTGGAACATGAAGGGAACCACCCACGGCTCCTGGAACCCTTACGACACCCACATCCCGCTGCTCTTCATGGGATGGCACATCCAGCATGGCGCGAGCACACGACCACACTACATGACCGACATTGCCGCCACCGTATGTGCCTTGCTCCACATCCAGGTGCCCAACGGTTGCATCGGCACACCTATTTTCTGATGTTTTCCTGCAGGAAAACAACAGAAAATAATAGAAAATAATAGAAAATAACAGGATATAACAGAATATAACAGAAAACGACCTCTGTTTTTCAGCTATAATGACTACCTTTGGCTGAAAAAGCAGAAGTAACATATAAAACATGAGAAAAGAAACAAAAGCCATTCACACACCCTTTCAGAAACGCGACGCCTATGGGTCGCTCTCGTTTCCAGTCTACAACACAGCCGCATACGAGTTCGACTCCGCACAGGCCATGACAGAAGCTTTCTCGGGCAGAGTGCCAGAACCCGACTACTCGCGCGTGATGAACCCCACCGTCACTTACTTCGAGAACCGTGTAAAGGAACTCTCGGGAGCCGACAACGTCTTTGCCATGGGCACGGGTATGGCAGCCATACTCAACACCCTGCTTGTATTTGCGGAGGCTGGAAAGACCATCGTAACCTCCAACCATCTTTTCGGCAACACTTACGCACTGATAACTCAAACCCTTGGCCGATTGGGTGTCAAGGCACAGGTGGCCGACTTGACTGACACCGAGACCCTGGACAAAACCATTGCCAGCGACGCATGTCTCATCTTCGCAGAATACATCACCAACCCGCAACTGGAGGTGGTGGACATCGAAAAACTCGCAGAGGTGGCGCACAAGCATGGCTTGCCGCTGATCGTCGACACTACGGCTGTGCCTTTCACCGAAATTGACGCACGCAAGTTGGGCATCGATGTAGAAGTGCTGTCGAGCACTAAGTACATCAGCGGAGGAGCTACATCGCTGGGCGGACTCATCCTCGACTTCGACACATTCGACGAAGTAAACCAACGCATTCGCTATGAATTTCTATTCAACTTGGGAACGTACATGACACCGCAGGTGGCTTACATGCAGACACTGGGGCTGGAGACACTGGACGTGCGCTACAGAAAACAGGCACAGAACGCCCTTGACCTTGCCCACGCCTTGCAAGAGCTGCCACAGATAAAGCGTGTGAACTATCCAGGACTATCTGAAGACAAACCAATGGGAGCCATGCTCACCATCGACCTCGAGTCGGAGCAAAAGTGCCTCGACTTCCTCAATCACTTGAAACTCATACGCCGGGCCACCAACCTCTTCGACAACAAGTCGCTGGCAATACACCCATACTCCACGATATTCGTAAACTTCACCCCAGAAGAGAAGAAAGAAATGGACGTGTTCGACACAACCATACGTCTTTCCATGGGACTGGAAGACGTACGCGATCTCACGGACGACATTAAACAAGCATTGGGATAACGACAAATATGAAATACAACTTTGACAAGATAATAGACCGCTCGGGGTCTGGTGACCTGAAGCACGAGGTGCTGAAGGCACGCTATGGCCGAGACGACTTGATTCCACTATGGGTGGCCGACATGGATTTCGAGACTCCACCGTTCATTATAGACACTATCAGAAAACGACTGCAACATCCTATATTCGGATACACCGTCGAACCAAAGGAATATTGGCCCACCGTGAGCAAATGGATTGCCGACCACCATGGATGGAATGTGAAGAAGCAATGGATGACGTATGTGCCTGGAGTAGTGAAAGGCATCGGTATGGCGATAAATGCTTTGACACAACCTGGCGACAAAATTTTGATTCAAACACCGGTCTATCATCCTTTTCGCATGACTGTGGTGGGAAACAACCGTAAAGTGGTGACCAGTCCGCTGAAGGAATCTACAGAGGGTTCCTTCTACAGGATGGACTTCGAGCGCTTGGAAAAAGATATAGAGGGCTGCAAGATGATGATCTTGTGCAATCCCCATAATCCCGGAGGCATACA
>DJOI01000034.1:32445-64105 GCA_002439605.1 Candidatus Segatella mututuai
TCATCGTGGTGAGCGACGAGATTCATGCCGACCTTGCCCTGTTCGGACACAAGCACATACCATTCGCAACGGTAAGCAAGGAGGCCGAAGAGATAAGCATCACGCTCCAGGCACCCACCAAGACATTCAATATGGCAGGCATCGTCAGCTCTTACGCCATTGTGCCTAACACAGAACTGCGCCAACGCCTGTTTCACTGGATAGAAGCCAATGAGTTGAACGAACCCAACGTCTTCGCACCCATTGCCACGATGGCTGCTTTCAGCCAAGGAGAGGAGTGGAGAAAGCAGATGCTGGCATATATAGAGCAGAACGTCCTGTTCACCGAGCAGTTCTTTGTGCAACACATTCCCGGCATCAAGGTGATTCGCCCCGAATCGTCGTTCCTTGTATGGCTCGACTGTCGCCCATTAGGACTCAATCATGACGAGCTGCAAGACCTGTTCGTCAACAAGGCACGATTGGCACTCAACGACGGCGAGATATTCGACACCGACCAAAATCCTTATGCGCCGATACACCAGAAAGAAAGTGTGGCACGAGGCTTTATGCGACTGAACGTAGGTACACCGCGTAGTATCCTTGCACAAGCACTCGAGCAACTGGCTGAAGCCGTAAAGAACCAGCAGGCCTCTTAGCATGGTGGGTACGGTCGTTTTTAGTCATTAGCCATTTTCGCCCTTAGGAACTTCTGGCTCATCCTCGTTGAGGATTTTCATACTCTACATGATGAAGAGTTATTAATGCCATTTCATTTGGCAAAAGCATTGTTCATTTGCGCAAAATCCATCATCTTTGCAGTTGAATTTGAATAAAATTCTCGGACTTGTAGCTCAGTCGGTTAGAACAACAGGCTCATAATCTGGAGGTCCTTGGTCCAAGCCTTAGCTGGTCCACATTATAAAAATAAGCAGTTAAGTATCACTTAGCTGCTTATTCTTTTATCTGCAAGAAGCACATTCTATCACTGTTTGGCGACCGCCAAACAGTTTCGTGACAATTGTCATACAAACACACGGCAACTACCAAACAATTTTATGGCAATTGTCAAACAATATTAAGATACGCTTTCTTACACTACAATAATACACATCTTTTCATCATAAGAATAAGTAGCAAGCGTTCATGTCATCCAGTAGTCATACGGCAGATGAAAAAGAGTTTTTACTTCTTTTTCACGTTTTTGTTTGCATGTTCAATTTAATCTGTGATATGTGGAGTAATACATGCTTGTGTCTCCAGTATTGGTGCCAAACAGAGCACGGAAAGAAAGGTCAAAGACTTGTCTGAATATGCAAAGTACAAGGGTATCGAAGTCCGCAAGGGGTATTCCATTAGGGATGTGGCAAAACGAAGTGGCAAGGGCGTGAGTATTTTTCACTAAGTTGCTAAATAAACGTAAAAACTACTGTATTTATGCGAGATTGTGAGGCATTATATTTAACTTTGCATTAAATTCGCATCTAAATATGGCAAATAAAGAATTAAACAGGCTAAAAGTTGTTCTTGCAGAAAAGAAGAAAACGAACAAATGGCTTGGAGAGCAACTGGGAAAGGACAAAACTACCATATCAAAATGGTGTACCAATACTTGTCAACCAGATTTGGGCAATCTCATGAAGATTGCCAAACTGCTTGAGGTGGAAGTAACTGACCTTCTCAGGCAAGATAATATAGACTGATAAAATGACAACAGACAATAAAGATAACAGACCCTCAATAGGGAGTAGTGATTATGCCGAGATACTGCGACACGCTGTCGCAGTAATTGAGCATGCACGGACAGAAATAGCCCGACATGTCAACGGCTATGTTTCTACCGCCTATTGGGAAATCGGGCAAATGCTTCACGAGCGCAAGATAGAAAGTGGCTACGGTGACAGTGTAATCAGGCGGTTGTCGACAGACCTGAAGGAACGCTATCCGAAGATGGGCGTTTCACCGCGAAATCTGTGGTATATGAAAAAGTTCTATGAGCGTTATGCCGGGCATGAAGAGAAAGTGCAACGCTCCGTTGCACTTTTGCCATGGTCGCATAATATGTTACTTTTGAGCAAGGGACTTGATGACAATGCCACGCTCTATTATGCACAGGAAACAGTAGCCAAAGGCTGGAATCGCGACTTGCTGCTCAATGCCATCAAACTCAATATGTATGAGACTCAGACATTGGCACGAGTAGACAACAATTTCGACCGCACTCTTCCTGCCGAACAAGCGCAGTATGCCAATGAGGTGTTTAGTAGCAGTTATAATCTCGGCTTCTTGGGTGTGACAAGTCCTATCTTGGAGCTTGAACTTGAAGACCGCCTTGTAAAAGCGATCACCCGTTTCCTTATGGAACTGGGCAATGGCTTCACGTTCATAGGTAATCAGCATGTGTTGGAATACAACGGAAAGGAAAGTAAGGTGGATATGTTGTTCTTCCATCGTGGACTACGTTGTCTTGTTGCCGTTGACCTAAAGATTGGGGCTTTCAAGCCAGAGTATGCAGGAAAAATGAACTATTATCTTTCTCTGCTTGACCGCCTTGAACGTGGTGCTGACGAGAACCGTTCCATTGGAATCATACTCTGTGCAGAAAAAGACCGTGTAGAAGTGGAACTTGCACTCGAAGATATGGGTAAGCCTATCGGAGTGGCAGATTATCAGCTGATAGTCCCGAAAGAGAAATTACAAAAAGTCCTTGCTGACGAGATAAAGGCGTTTAGTGAGGAGAAAGAAAACGATAAATAAAAAGAAAAGCCATAATGACAAATAAAGAATCTGTAAGTTTTGATAAGTTAGTTTCAACTCTTAAAGAGATGAATGATAAGATTGGTTCTCTGTCATATTATTTATTTGCCATCAAATACGGCAAATTTCTAAAGAACCAAAATCTTACAGAAATAATCCGTTCTGCCAATCTGACTGAGAGTATGTCGAAAGAACTCAGTAAGGGACTTCGAATATATAAAATCCTTTCCAAAAACGATTTTGGACTATAATTGAAAGAAAAGGATGATTGTACAGTGCTATCACAAGAATCGAGAAAAAATCTGTCATTATCGAGTTTGGCAGATATTCTTTATCAAATGGAGAAAGACCGAATGGATTTTGGAATAGGTGCAACTGCTGCTGCATTTGGTTTTAAATACGGAGACACTATCACTGCTTCAAATTATTCATGCGGCAGCATATAGATGAAGCGAAAAAATACATCCGGATTTTGGACTGACACATACTCATGATGCAACAATTAAATATGGAGTAGATTTGTACCGTATGTTTGAGAATGGTTCTTTTGGATTACAATTCTCAAAAAATGTTTTTTCTTCAAGCATTAATAAATTCTCGACTTTAGTCAGCGATAAACATCTAAATTATCTCACCGCCCTCCGCACCAAGCCCTTCATGCTTCTTGCCGGTATCAGTGGTACTGGTAAGAGCCGCATTGTGCGTAAATTGGCACAAGCGACAGTGACAGAGGTGCAGCAAAGAGCAAATGGATATACAGGCGATGATTTTGCCAATGACCGTTGGACGCTTCACTCTCCAGCCAACTTTGAGCTGATACAAGTGAAGCCAAACTGGCACAACTCGATGGATGTAATCGGCTATTTGTCGAATATTCCAAGTCCGCATTATGTATTCACGCCATTCATTGAGTTTATAGTAAAGGCATGGCAGCATCCCGAAGTACCGTTTTTCTTGTGTCTTGACGAGATGAACCTCGCCCCTGTGGAGGAATACTTCGCAGAGTTTCTGAGTGCCATTGAGAGTCGCAGTTTTGAGGATGGAGAATACATGACCGATCCCATCATCAAGCCATTCAACTCTTTTGGAGAAGATGTGGCGAACACGATGGTAAACACACTATTCCCCAATTTCAAGGCAAGCGATACAGAATCGGAGGTTGTAAAGGTTATCACACACTTACGCACAAGAGGTCTGACCCTGCCCAAGAACCTCATTGTCATAGGCACGGTAAATATGGACGAGACCACTTTCTCTTTCTCACGCAAGGTGCTTGACAGAGCCATGTCGGTAGAAATGAACGAGGTGAACTATGATAGCTTCTTGACCGATACAACTGATGATGACCTCCAAGGCATCGTAAAGGCGTTTGAAGAAAATCATGATGCCGGCTTGAACGCATTGCTTGTAGACCGACACATAGAAGCAAAGGAAATCATTGACGAACTTGGCGAGGATGCCAAATTTGCCTTAGACTATCTGAAGCGCATTAATGCCTTGCTTGAAGGCACTCCATTCAAGCTTGGTTATCGTGCCGCCAACGAAGCGTTGATATATTTACAGGCATCACAAGAGTTCGGACAGACCGACCGCATGACCGCGCTTGACAACTTTACGATGATGAAGATACTCTCGCGCATAGAGGGCGATGAAACGAAACTGAAAATCACCGATTCGGAAGCAGATAAAGAACGCGTAGCCAATGCTGGTGTAAATGTAGATGCCGCCAAGCAATATGGCGACTTGAACATACTCACGGCATTGCGGAATATCATCACGCAAATGTTGGGCGAGGCTGATAATGCCGATATTGATAATACTGAAGAAACGGCAACAGAGAATGGAGAGGAAATGATTTCCACCGAGCAGAAAAAGAAAGAGTTACAGTCTGTCAAAAAGATAGACAGTATGCTCAGCCAGCTCAAACGTGACCATTTCGTTTCCTATTGGAACTAACCATTATATCGCACAACGCACATGGCAAGCGTATTCAACTTTGAAGTGACGAACGAGGACTTGTTGGTAAGGTTCTCATGTCCCAATCATGAGCGGAGAATAGCCGAGACCGTCCGCAATCTCTGTATCGACACTGACTGTCAAGACAGTGCCGCAAAGTTGTTGTGCCGCTACACATCAGAAAAACAAAATGTCAAGTTCTCTTTTGATGGGAACGCACTGGAAGGGAATGACCTCCGCCACGAAGCCGTGTTCTTTGAGAATACGGAGTATCCGCTTATCGTGCGTGGCAAAGGAAAGGAACTGCAGGATTTGTCGCTTGCCATCAACGACCACTTGCGCACAGACGGCAAAGACAAAAGCACCATCATCAGCACAGGCGATGAACTATACGGCTCGCTGAACTTCCACAACCAAGTGGGCATGACCGACTTCTGCATCACCTACAAAGTGAAAGGGGAAGAACAATCCAAGGAACTGAAGTTCATGACCGAGGTGTTGAGTTACAAGTTGGACTACCGCTCCGACCTAAAGACCATCATCTCTGATATAGAGCATGAATATGCGATGCTGAGCACATCATTCTTGAAGGACACCTATCTCAGTATGCGCCAAGACACAGGAGAGAACAATCCGCTGATATGGTGGCAGATCTTCAAGTCGTGCTATGCCGACATCATGGCGGCAGCTCGGCAAATCATAGACCGTCCCAAACGGCGGTTGCGCTCCGTTGCCAAGTATGAGAGAGCGGAACGCATGACATACATTCCAAGAGAACTGGAAAATGAATACCAGACCCACAAGGAGAATCCTGCCCACCTATACCGCACAGAGGAACTGACATTGAGCCACGATACAATAGAGAATCGTTTCTTGAAATATGCCATCCGAGAAATGACGCATCGCTTTGCCGTGGTGAAAGAACACCTCATGACCGCCATGCACCTTGATGACCCGAAGCGCATTGATACTTCGCTTGAAGAAATGGAGAACGAGCTGATGCAACTCTCCAATGATGCGTTTTTCCGTGGCGTAGGACAGTTCAAAGGATTCACGCAAGACAACCTTGTGATGAAACAGGCGCAAGGCTACAAGACTATCTTGGAGAAATGGGTGGAACTGCAACAAGGTTATGAGTTGGAGGACGGCATGAGGAAACTGGAGGTGAAAGACATCTGTGACTTGTATGAGATATGGTGCTTCATCAAGGTGAAGAACATTGGGCAGGATGTAATGAAAGAATTGGGCAAGGATGCCCAACCAAAGGTGAACGGCAGGGACATTACCAACGACTTTATTCCACAACTCGTATATGGCGGTTCGGTGAGTTTCATCAACCAATCAGGCATTGAGTTGGCAAGTGTATGCTACAATGCTGAGGTGCATAAAGGCACATCCAATTCAGCCATAAGCGGAACAAACACCATGACCACGGTGCAGCGTCCCGACATTGTGCTTCGATTGAGCAAACAGGCAGAAGGCAACATGAAATTCACTTATCTGTTTGATGCCAAATACCGAATAGCCGACACAGACGAGAACGGCAGCAGATACGACAGCCGTTATGATGTGCCGCCAGCTGATGCCATTGACCAGATGCACCGCTATCGTGATGCCATATACTATACGGAGGAAGGACGTGACCATGAGCATTTGAAGAAAGAAATCATAGCAGGTTATGTGCTATTCCCTGGTCGCATACCGTTGGAGGCTCTTGATGCGGAAAATGGAGACTATTACTATCAGCAGTCGAACCGCTTGATTGGTATCGGTGCATTTCCCTTGCGACCCGACCAAGAGCAACATACTAATGACGGAACCATCATCGTAAATGCCAACAGTTCTGAGCAAGCCTTGCGCAGACAGATACGCCATTGGCTTGAAGAAGACAACGGACGAGAGCAATTACTCGAAGAAAGTATTCCTCAAAAAGGGTTGGAATATTCGACGAGCCAGTAAACAAAGGTACATTCTACATCGCATCAGTAGATGGGCATGTGAATGCCGCTAAGGAATTGGTGCCGAATGGTCAAAGCAAAATATTCTTCTCTGGCTATAAATCTATCCTTTCGGGTGTGGATTTCCAAAAGATTAAATACTTTGCACCTGTGGATAACCACAGGGTGAAAGGATATTATCAGGTGCTCTCAGTGGAAGCAATGGATATGAGTGAAGTGCTGGTGAAAGAGAAAGCGGAAGCCAAAGGTACAGCCTTGAAATATGGTGGCTACGACAAGCCCATCCGCATTTGCTTGAAGTTGGGCAAATATACTTTGCTATCCACTCCTTTTGTCTATGGACTGGACAGTAATGCATCCAAGGGTATTGCTATGACCAGAAAAGAGTTTAAGGAGTATTGCAAAATTTCAAAAAAAGTTCAATAGAATAAACATTATTTTCATTTAGATGAAAAGCTATTCAAGATACATAAAAAATACTATGTTCAATTATTGTTAATCATAGCCACTTTGAAGATGACAATAATTGAAAGCCAAAAGGGAATGAGGTGATCTCAAATCATCCTCCGCTTACTTGTCTATGTATGATGCTACAAAATAAACAGGCGAATGAGAATTTCCTTGTTCTGCCGGCTTACCTCTTGCACATCTTTCCATCCACACTGTTGCCCAACTTTGGCGGCAGCAACTATTGCCCTTTTGTAGATATAATGGGCATCATTCACGTTTCCCTCCATATCTATGCGGTTCGCATCTATGTGAAGGTGCATAATGCCACTCTTGCTGTCACGGTGAAGCGCAACCACATATTGGCTGTCTTTGAGGTTGGTTGCCTTTGCACTCTTATGCTTTGACTTGGCTGAAAGGTCTTCGCTCGAACTCCTCTCTCTTATCCTTTTCGTTCATTCCTCATTCATAATTCCCATGTATTCATCGTAAGAAATATACCTGCCGCCCATAGACTTCAGATGCGGAGTCTCCAACTGGCAATCTATCATCCTGCCTCCGTGCTCTCGCATATAGCGAGCCAGAAAGACGAGGGCGAGCTTGGAGGCGGAAGGAACGAGCGAGAACATACTCTCGCCGATGAACACTTTGCCTATCGTCACGCCATAGAGACCACCCACCAGCTCATTGGTTTCATTGTCCCAAACCTCCACGCTGGCAGCAAAGCCTTGGTTGTGGAGGGCGGTATAAGCCTTTATGATGTTGTCGCCAAGCCAGGCTCCATCCTCCTCGTCGCGATGGTTGCACTTGCCACAGGCTCTTATTACCTCGTCGAAAGCCTCGTTGATGCCCACCGAATACCTGTGTTTGTTCATGAGCGTGCGCATCGAATGGCTCACGTGGATTTCATCGGGGAAAATGACGAAGCGCTTCATCGGACAGAACCACAAAGGCTTCTTCTGGTCACGGAAGCTGTACCAAGGGAAGATGCCGTTACTGTAAGCCAGCAGCAAGCGGTCGATGCTCAAGTCGCCACCCATGGCAAAACACCCGTCCTCATCGCCAAGATGAGGATTGGGAAAGTAAAGTTCGTCAGCTGTATCGTCTATCTCGAAAACCATTGTCTTTTCAAGAGTTAAGAAGTTAAAGGGGGTAAGGAGTTAAGGAGCTTAGACGTATGCTTTTTCGCTTAAAGCTACTTAACGAGGAATAAAGACTATCGTCTTAACTCCTTAACTCCTTCAACTCCTAAATATTAATAATCAATTCCTTGCCATCAAAGTCGACCGTAGCCTTGCCACCCTTCTTCAGTTTTCCGAAGAGCAGTGCATTCATCAGGACAGGCTTCAAGCGATTGCCTATGACACGATCCATCTCACGGGCACCATATTCCTTGGTGAAGCCCCACTTCAAGAGTTGCGCTCTCGCCGCATCGGTCAAATTGATGGCTACGCCCTTTGTTGCCAACTTATCATCGAGCTGACGAAGTTTCTTATCAAGAATGAGCGAAGCCATGTGGCGATCCATGTCGTTGAACACCACAGTATCCGAGAGACGGTTGATAAACTCAGGCTTGAAGGTCTTCTTCACCTGGGCGAGCATCGCCTCGCCACGGCTCACGCCACCGCCGAAGCCAACGCTTGCCTGCGAAGCATACTGCGCACCAGCATTCGAGGTCATGATGAGGATGACGTTACGGAAGTCGGCTTTCTGCCCCTTGTTGTCGGTCAGTCGGGCATAGTCCATCACCTGCAAGAGGATGTTGTAGATGTCGCTGTGCGCCTTCTCTATCTCGTCGAGCAGGAGCACGCAGTTTGGTGTTTTGCGGATGGCATCGGTCAAGAGACCGCCGTCCTCATACCCCACGTAGCCCGCAGGCGAACCAATAAGTTTCGCCACGGTATGCTTCTCTGTGTATTCGCTCATGTCGAAGCGAACGAGCTCAATGCCGAGTTCCTTGGCAAGGACACGAGCCACCTCGGTCTTGCCCACGCCCGTGGGTCCTACGAAGAGGAGCGAAGCCATCGGCTTGTCGTCGTCCACAAGACCAGCCTTCGCCATCATCACAGCCTCAACCACCTTGTCCACCGCCTTGTCCTGACCGTAAATTTTGTCGAGCATGCGCTGGCGGAGCGTAGCCAAGACAACGTTGTTGTCGTCCTTGATGGCGGCGGCATCTATCTTGCACACCTTGGTGAGAATTTGCTGTACAACAGCCTTGGTCACGTAAGAGCGCTGGCGATTGGCAGGATGCACCTCCAGAAAAGCACCAGCCTCGTCGATAAGGTCGATGGCTTTGTCGGGTAGACAACGGTTGCTGATGTACTTGGCACTGGCATGTACGGCATACTCCAAGGCATCTTTGCGGTATGTCACGCCATGAAACTTGTTGTACTTATACTGCAAGCCCTCCAATATCTTGACGGTCTCCTCCTCGGTAGGCTCCTTGATGTCAATCTGCTGGAATCGGCGCACGATGCCCTTGCTCTGGGCGATGTAGCGGTTGTACTCCTCGTAGGTAGTGGAGCCGATGAATCGGATGTCGCCTGCCTCCAAGTATTGCTTGAGCATATTCGAAGCATCCGGTCCGCCATCCGAGCCACGGCCAGCTCCTATCACATTGTGAATCTCGTCGATGTAGATGATGCAGTTTCCTTCCTTGGTGGCACCCTCCATCACCATCTTGATACGCTTCTCGAAGTCACCACGATACTGGGCGCCAGCGAGCATCTGGGCGATGTCCATACTGTAGATGCGAGCACCCTTCAAGCGCTCTGGCACCAGCCCCTCGTTGATGAGCTTGGCGAGACCATACACGAGGGCTGTCTTGCCCACACCCGGCTCGCCGATGTGCAACGGATTGTTCTTCTCGGCACGGCAAAGCACCTGGATGGTCCTATCCAACTCCTGTTCGCGCCCGATGAGCGGATTGTGCTGCTCCACCCTGTCGGAGATGCAGGTTACGAGCTGATGCCAGTCCTGAGGTTGTTGACCTCTGCTCTCCTCGTCGTCATCGTAATCGTCGTCATAATCATCGTCATAATCACCACCAACGCCAAAGCTTCCATCTCCACTCTCGTTGCCTATCGGATAAAAGCTATCCACGCTGGCCAGGAATTCACCCTGCCTGTCTCCCACGTTCTTGCAGAGCAAGTAAGCAGCCTCTGAATTCTGCAAGCCCAACATCGCCTGCACGAAATGAGGCACATTAACCAGCTTTCTGTCTGCGGCAGCGGCAAGGGCGCAAGCCGTGCCAAACATGGTCTTGAAGAGCGAGGAAGGCTCTGGCAGATATTTCACAGTAGAAGGCACACGTTCCTGCTTGGCGAGCCATCCCACCAAGTCTTCGTGCATCTTCAAGCTGTCCACCCCCTCCTCTTGGAGTGCCTGACAGAAGGCATACTGGCGAAGCAACGACAAGAGCATGTGCTCGGGCATGACAAACTCATGGTTGAAGAACCGCGCCTGCTTCATCGCATCGTCCATCAAGACACTCATATATCGGGTTAATCCCATACTATCCATTTCTTATTCTTTCCTTTCTTTAATCATACAGAATGCGTTAGCCATCAGTTATACCTAAGCCGAGGCACAAGTTAAGTCTACTCGGGCATAAAAGTGAGCTTGAGCGGATATTTCCGCGAGCGAGCTTGCTCCATCGCCTTCTCCACCTTGCTCTTGGCTATGTCGTAACTATAGATGCCCACCACGGCCCTCTCCTCCTTATGAACCTTCATCATGATAGTCTCTGCCTCTCCTTGCGATTTGAAGAAGACGGTCTCGAGGATGTCCACCACGAAGTCCATGGGGGTGAAGTCATCGTTGAACATCATCACGACGTAACGTCCCGGTTCCTTGAGCCGAGTTTTTTGGCGTTCACGAATCGCTGTTTGTTCTTGAGCCATATTATTGTTTTGGAGTTAAAGGAGTTAAAGGAGTTAAAGGGGTTAAGACGTATGCCTTAGTTCCCATGATTCTCCTTGTCCTCCATGTTTTTACTTCTTGTAGGCATTGGTGATCTCCACGACATAGACATCGTGGAATCCACCCTTCTCGCCGTACCATTGCAGGAGGCCCTTGTCGAGGAACTTCTCCGCAGTCATGGTATCCTTGAAGAGTTTGCGGCACTCGAAGGTCATACGAGCCTGTTCAAAAGCTATGCTTCCGTTGTCGGTCTCCACAGGAGTCAAGCCCGTCTCCTTCGCCTTGTCGAAGTCGCGACCGCTCTTCGAGCCGCAGAAGTTGTAAATCTTGCGAGCCTCCTCGCTCTTGCCGAGGAAAGAGAGGGTCATGTATTCATTCTCCTCTATCAGTACGTGGGTGTAACGCTCTGGACGGATAAAGACCACAGCCACAGGCTTGTTCCACAGCCAGCCGAGGCATCCCCAGGATGCGGTCATCATGTTGAACTTGTCCTTGTTGCCAGCAGCCACAAGAATCCATTCCTTACCTATCATCTCGAAGACATTATCATTGAGCGATTTAACATCAAACTTTTCCATTGTATTTTTACTTTGTTATACCTTAAATTATATAATACTATAGGGAAAATGATAGCAATATGCATGCCATTTCCTATAGAAGACGATGCAAAGATAGCATTTTATCTGAAAACAAAGTACTTTCTTGGGAATATTTTTCCATAATCATCAGCAAGCTAAAATTTTTCGACTTATTTCGCAGGTTATCGGCTATAAAAATGCCCAGGTTTCGCTCGACACGCTTGCCAAGACGAAGACCTGGGGATATTTTGAGAGAGATTTTACTATTTTCTATTTATTCTTTTCTATATATTTTGGCTATTAATTGCCGCCACCCTTCACATCGTCATTCTCGATGGTGCGCTCTGCCTTCTTCACTTTAGCCTTGAGCGAACCGAGACGATAGCTGACTGAGAAGGAGATCATGCTGGAGCGATATTTGCCCCAAGAGGTCTGGCGGAAAGATGCACTCTCGGTAACATCCTCACTCTCACGATACTTGCGGAAGAAATTATTGGCGCTCAGCGCAAAGGTCAAACGCTTGTCGAAGAACGACTTGTTTACGCTCAGACTATAGCTGGAATAAGAACTGCCCTTGCTCTGCAAACCAATGTCTGGAGTCATCCCGAAGTAATTCAAGGTGATTCGCCAATCCTTTGGCAAGGTTTGGTCCAAGCCAGAAGAAGTGTAGCCATACCATCCATGGTTTCTCAACTCCATTCCATCAGAGAAGTCGCTATAAGAGCCGTAGAGATTGCTGTAGATACGAGTACTCTTAAAGACATTCCAGCTCACGTAGGCACTCAAGCCCGCTATCTTTTGCTTGCCGATATTCTGGTAAGTGGTGTAGAGCACGTTCTTGCCCGTAGGGTTCTGCAAACCTACGATGGTACGGTCATCGACTAACGAGGTAACGTTCTCTATACTATTATTAGTGAACGAGGCTACCGCATTCATGTTCAAGCTAAACTTGCTGGTATTCAGATTGAAGCCGAGGGAGAAGCGATGGTTCTTCTCGCTCACCAAGTCGGAGTTGCCCTGGCTGATGCTTGCAGGATTGCTATCATCCAAATAAGGATTAAGATACCAGATGCCAGGACGATAGATGCGCATGTTGTACCCCAAGCGGAAGTTGACTTCATCCGACACCCGAAAACCTACACTTGCCGAAGGCACGATGTCATCGAAGTTCTTGCGAAAGTCGTCACCCCTGCCCAAGAGGTACTTCACGTCTTGAAGCGTATGCTCGTAGCGCAAACCCAGTCGCCCGGACAGCCAGTTCCACTTCAATCCATAGCCAAGATAACCTGCCAAAATGTCGTTGGTATGCTTGTAATGCGAACTGTTCTCCTCATCGAAGGCATACGCAGCCCCATCCCGAGTTTCCTGCGTGTATCGGTCGTCATCGCTTCGGTTGTTACGGATGATGTATTTGGCACCGGCCTCCATGGTATGCAACTTTCCGATAGGTGTGGTGTAATCTATCTGGAATGTCTGTTCGGTGGTGCTGGCATCCTGGTTGTGACGCTGGTTCTTCAAGCGGCGCAAGTAATCCTGCCAAGCATCCACCGCCTCCATGCCCGAATACACATTGTCATCATCACGAGTGTTCGGCTCGGCGTTAATCTTATAAGAGAAGGTGAGCAAGCGGTCTTTCTTGTGGAAGGAGCGCTGATAGTCGATGCTTCCATCGATGGACGACCAACCTTGCTTGGTCTTCAAAAAGTCGGAATAGCGATAGAGTTGGCTACCGTCCATAGGATAAGAGCCTATTGCTGAACCATCCACGTGCCCCCTGCCACTTGCGCCCCAAAGCCCAAACGACGCCGTAACCAAACGAAGCGAATCTATCTCGTAGCTTGCCTCCAAGCTACCCGTCTGGAAATTGGAATGAGCGGTCGTAGAACTCTCGTTTACCACATTGGCTGAGGATTCACTCACATCGCCCAACGCTTCCTGGGTATTACGGCTCCAAGAGCGAGGTTGGTCGCGATAGTTGTAGTTGAATCTTCCACTCACGGTGAGCTTGCCTTTCTGCACAGTTCCGAAAAGGTTGCCACCCACTCCGCCACTGGTATTCACGTTGGTGCCAACGGTCAGCGTGTAGCCTTCCATGCCCCTGCCAACGGTGATGATGTTGAGGATGCCACCCACGCCCTCCGCGTCATACTTCGGCCCCGGGTTGGTGATGACCTCAATCTTCTTGATGGTATTGGCAGGCATGCTCTTGAGCACCTCGCTCGGATTATTGCTCATCATATTGTTGGGCTTGCCATTGACGTATACCTTGAACGACGAACTATTGTTCACCTTGATGTTGTCCTGCCCATCCACCGTTACCATCGGCACCTTGCGAAGCATCTCCAGGATATTGTTGGTCTTCGACTCTGGATCCGACTCCACATCATAGGTCAGCTTGTCGATGTCGGTCTTCACCAAGGGTTTCTTTGCCACTACCGTCACGGCATCGAGCTCTTTCGACCATGCCGCAGAGTCCAAAGCTATGGTGTCGTTCACCAGCGTATTGTTCGAAGCTGCAGATGCCAACGGCCAGGCAAGCAACAAGCTGAAATTGATTAGAGTTCTCCTCATATCGTTCTCTTCTATGTTGATTAATATTTTTATTCTTTCCTATACGAAATAGGGTCTATTTTCAGAACTATTACATGCGAAATAGATTCTACTCTTATATACGCAAAATAAGACGGAAACATAACACAAGCGGTTGCACTTTTAACGTTCTTTATCACTCAACATGCCTAAAAGCAATCATTTTGCCGTACCTTTGCACCACGAAAACCATCGATAAAGCGTATCGAGGGGATTCATTTATTAATCATTTTTATAAACATTCAATTAATGTACAAAACAATTTTCAACAAGCGCAACAGCCTGAAGTTCAACCGCTTCTCCAACAAGGGCTACTCGCTCTTCTCTGTTTTGGGAAGAGAGGTGCTCGTGGGTGCATTGAGCGTAGCCACTTTGAGCCACGCCAAGGCAGAGGGCATCAGCACCGAGGGAATGAAAGTTGACTCCACCCTCTACAAGGGCGGAAAGGCTTATGAGCTGGATGCGGTGAGCGTAACTGGCTCTCGTGCGCCGATGACTGTTGAACAGTCACCTAAGATTGTGTCTGTCATTACCCGCGACGACATTCATCGTGCGGCGGCGCAGACCATCAACGATGTATTGAAATTAGCCACTGGCGTGGATGTCCGTCAGCGTGGTGGCTTTGGTGTTCAAACGGATATCTCCATCAACGGTGGAACCTTCGATCAGATTACCATTCTCTTGAATGGGGTCAACATCTCCAACCCTCAGACGGGTCACAATGCTTCCGACTTTCCTGTTGCTCTCGCCGATATCGACCACATCGAAGTGCTCGAAGGGGCAGCTTCACGCTTGTATGGTACCTCGGCTTTCAACGGTGCCATCAACATCGTAACCAAGAAAGCGCAAGATGACAGGATTCAAGCCAGCGTGGAAGGCGGTTCTTTCGGTAGTTTCGGAGCGCAAGGACGCATCCAGAGTGCCTTCGAGACTGGCAAATGGAGCCACAGCTATTCGGCAAGCGGTGGCTACAAGCGTTCGGATGGAGGTACGGAAAACAGCGATTTCGAGAAGGGACAGGGTTATGCGAACGTATTATTGAGCTACGACCATCGATTCGACATCGGGGCACAAGTGGGAATCGCCACCCAAAACTACGGTGCAAACACGTTCTATTCCGCCAAATACAACAACCAATACGAGAAGACCGACCACACCTTGGCTTCGCTCAACCTGAGCTTGCACAACCAAGCCAAGACGGAAGCCGAGAAAATCTGGGAGGTCTCCCCTACCTTATATTATAACAAGTTCAAAGACCACTACCAGTTGATTCGTGGACAGGAAGGAGCCGAGGCTGGCGAGAACTACCACGACCTCGATATTTTGGGAGGTGGATTGAACGCCAATCTCTCTTGGTTCTTAGGCAAGACTGCCGTAGGCTTCGACATCAGCAAGGAGCGCATCTACTCCACTGCCTTGGGTTCCGCTCTTGCAGAAAATGACTATAAGGATATTTCGGGTTCCGACCGAAAGTACGACCACAAGGGAGAGCGCACCAACACCAACATCATGTTGGAGCACAATTTCATCTTTGGAGGTTTCACCTTGTCGGCTGGCGTGCTTGCCAACAAGAAC
Organism: Candidatus Segatella mututuai; assembly: GCA_002439605.1. GTDB lineage: Bacteria > Bacteroidota > Bacteroidia > Bacteroidales > Bacteroidaceae > Prevotella > Prevotella mututuai. The sequence continues at coordinate 48,209 of DJOI01000034.1, forward strand.
ACGGGTCTTGACAACGACTTCCGCTTTTATCCAGGCGTGGATATGAGTTATCGTCCTAACGACAACTGGAAGTTTTACGCCTCTTGGAACAAGGCGCTCCGCATGCCTACCTACACCGACCTCTATATCAGTAATGTAGTGCAGCAAGGCGACATCAGCCTGAATCCCGAGAAGAACTCCACCTTCAAGGTGGGTGCTCGCTATCGCCAGACCGGTCTTTCCGCCGTATTGAGTGGCTTCTATGCCCACGGCACGGATATGATAGACTGGGTTCAGACTTCGGAGACGGAGCAGAAGGACAGCAAATATCACGTGATGAACATCGGTAAGCTCAACAACATGGGCTACAATCTCGATGCCACCATCTACATGCAGGAGCTGATACCGCATAGTTTCATCACCCGCATCAAGCTCAGCTACGCCTACATTTACCAAGACCACAAGACGGATGCCACCATATTGAAGTCGCTCTACGCCCTCGAATACCTGCGTCACAAGGCTGTCTTCGGCTTAGACCACCAGATATGGAAAAAACTCTCCGCCTCTTGGAGCGTGAGATGGCAGCAGCGCATGAACGGCTACCATCCTTACACCAAGGTGGATTGCAAGTTGATGTGGGACGACAAAAAATACAGCATCTATGTGAAGGCCGACAACCTCACCTGCCACAGATACTACGACCTCGCCGCCATCAAGCAGCCTGGATTGTGGATCATGGCAGGAGCCAGCATCAATCTGGGTTGGTAAATATTGGACTCTTTGGTTAACAGCATCAACCAGCGAGATATCCTACAAGATTTAAAAGTAGGCATTGATTGCGATCAACAGCCCAAACGACACATAAAAGTAGCTGTTGATTGTAATCAATGCCTTCAAGCGACACGGAAAGTAGAAATATTTTCTAATCAATGCCTTCAAACGACACGGAAAGTAGAAATATTTTCTAATCAATGCCTTCGATTATCATTACGGCTTTTCATACTTCCCATTCACCTTGATCGGTTCAAGATGGATGCCCACATGGGTGTCCGCCCCGAACTTTTCCTTTAATCTTTTCTCTATATCCGTAGCATGTTCGTGTGCCTCGTAGAGCGAAAGCGAACCAGGCATGCGGACGTGCATCTCGATGGCTATCTTGTTGCCGATGCGACGCGTCTGGAGATTGTGTATCTCACGAACCCCCGACTCCTCGTTGGCAAGCTTCATGATTTCTTCCTCTTCCGCATCAGGCAGACTGGCATCCGTCAGCTCCTTGACCGATTGCAACACCAACCCCCACGCAGCCTTGATGATGAAGGCGCTCACGATGATGGCTGCCAATGGGTCGAGGACAGCCCATTTATCGCCCAAAAGGATGGCACCACCCACACCGATCATCGTTCCGACACTCGACAGAGCATCGCTACGATGATGCCAGGCATTGGCAACCACCGCCTCACTATGACACTTCTTGCCCACTCTCACCGTAAACTGATAAGCCCACTCCTTCAAGACGATGCTCACGATAGCTGCAACGAGGGCAACGACACCTGGTTGTTGAAGCGTCTCGCCTTCAATGGCACGATAAGTTTTGTTAATACCCGTGTAGCAAATCATCACGCCCACCACGAAGAGCGAGATTCCGATGATGGCGGTGGCAAGGGTCTCGTACTTGCCATGACCATAGTCGTGGTCCTTGTCCTTGGGCTTGTTGCCGAGCTTGACGAATACCAGCACCACCACATCGGTGGCGAAATCGGTGAGCGAATGGATGGCATCGGCTATCATCGCAGCCGAATGCCCCAAAATTCCTGCCGCAAACTTCACCACGAGCAACAGTACATTGATGACGCTTCCTGCCAACGTAACCTTGTAAACTTCTCTCAATCTTTGTTTTTCATCCATAGTAACATTCATGCTTTTGTATAATTGAGCGGCAAAGATAGCTTATTTTTATGAAAGTGGGGAAAAACGGAGATTAAAAAAAGGTAAAAAACATACCGTCTTCTACGCTGCTCACTCGTTCAGGTCTCTCTTCTTGCCAGCCAAGCTCCTGTCGGCAATCTGCTTCTGGTCCTTGGCCAGATAATGCTTGCTGCTGTCGACGGCTATGAACACACCATCGCTCACGCCACGGACTCCCTTCTGTGGAGCAAACGTCACAATCCGACTGTCGAACTCGCCAATATAATCGAGGCTGCCTGTAGCAGCATCCATCCACCACACATTTTTCTTGATGCCAGACACCTTGTCCAGGTCTATCTTCATGGGCACACAATTATAATTGTATACCATCAGATAATCGCTGCCACGGGTGGCAAGGAGACGGTTGTAACGCTCGCCATTCTTGCCCACGATGATGCTCTGGTCTGGAACTCGTTCAAAGTAAGGCATGGCGAGCATTAGATTCTTGAGATGCTTCATCTGGTTGAATCCCGGGTCGTTAAGTGCCTGATACCAAGTTTTCTCCGTTCCGTCGACTCCATAGCCGGTAGGATAGCCTGGCTTCAGCATCTGCATAATGGCATTATGCCCGTAAGTATGGCCACAAGAACCTGCGAACACGCTCCAGTAGGCATAGCGTCGCACATCGTAGTCCTGCCAACGTCCCTCACGAGGGTCGTGCAACCCCTTGGGAATGTCCTCGTAGCTGGGTTCGGCATCGAGCACAGGCTTCATGGGCTTATAGGCCCAGGTGGAATCCACGTACATCCAGTTGTCTTCCTCGGTATTGTCGGCTATGGGATAATCCTTGTTGCCCATGCGCTGTCCATACTTGCGGTGTCCGCTCTGAAAGGCATGGAAGTCTATCCACCCTGCCTTGCTCCACCACTTGGCAGAAGTATAGCGCCCGCGTGGATGGTAAGTCATCAAATGATGGTGGTCGATGCTCTTGATGGTAGTGGCCAGCGATTCCCACACCTCAGGATGGATGTCGCCCTGTATGTCTCCTCCCATCACCCAGATGATGTTGGGCGTGTTCTTGTATCTGTTGGCAAGGAAACTGCCATAGGCCTTGGCTTGCCGGGCATTAATGTTGCCTGCTTTCACCTGGGAGCCCCATATTGTCACCATACCTATATATATGCCGTTCCGCTCTGCCAATTTAATAATATAATCCATGTGGTCCCAATAACTGTACACGCCATCGGGGTCGGCCTTCGCCATGTCCCAGCCCGCTGGCAACGAGGGCTGACCGTAGATGTTATAGGCTGGCGTTCCGTCCATCACCTGGACAAGAACCGTGTTGAAGCCTGCCGCACGGCATTTCTGAAAATAATACTGTGCCTCCGAGCGGTCGAGACGTTCGGGAAGCAGCCAGCCCGTATCGCTCAACAAGAAGAAAGGCTGTCCGTTCTCAAACTGCAGGTAGCGATGGTTGTCCGACACTTTCAGCCGCCCATTTGCCCAAGGTTTCACGCCGGGGGTTGCGGCATAGGTTGCCGAGAGAGGCGTTGCCGGGAGCACAAAAGCCACAGCCATCTTTGCCAAGGTCTTGATTAGTTTTCTCATTGTCTTGTAGATTAAGTTTTTCGTTGTTCTTCATTCATATGAAGGCTTTGTATGCTTATAACGCAGGAAAAGATGCTTTTATTATCTGCAAGACTACGTTTTTGCAAGAGAATTGGGGCATTTATTCGAGCAAGAACAAGATTTAACGTTTATTTTTTGTATTGTATCGCCATAATTTGTATTTTTGCCATAAAAGAAAAAACAAACAAAACATGAAAGAAATAACTTTTGCGTTGGAAGAACCCATTGCGATAGACATAACTACTACTGGATGCAAGTCAAAAAACACCCCCAAAAACAAACCGACTTTCAAAGCTATGAATCCCATAGAACAAAAATGACTATATCACATTGAAGCAGAGTCTTTATCAGGTTGGCGTATTTTGTGCGTAGTATTTTTCATATTATTGCGCATTTTACAATAAATACTTCTGTGCAACATAGTACTAAAACAACTTATCTTTGCAATACGAAAACTAAGCCAAGACCTTTCGCTCCAGACTTCAATTATAGTTTCACAACATCGACTGCACATCCAAAACACCGACAAGTGTTAGAAGTTTGGCTTTTAAAGAAGCCGCATATTGGGCTTTTATGCTTACATTAAACGCTAAGCTACATATATGGCGGCAAAAAGCCTTATCGCAGCATCTTTTAAACCCTCTAACTTCTTACAAGCGTAATTTTTAACTATTAACTATAAAATTAAAAACAATGAACAAACTTTATCATCTAATCGCTGTAGGAATCATGCTACTAATGACACAAGGCATGAAAGCCGCCACGACAGGCAACAGCCAGAAGCTTTGGTATCTTCAACCAGCCAACGACTGGTTACAGGCACTGCCCATCGGAAACTCGCATCTTGGTGCCATGGTGTATGGCGATCCTTTCAACGAAACCTTGCAACTGAACGAAGAAACATGGTGGGCTGGCGGCCCGTACAACAACAACAGCACAACGGCCATTGCCATTATGCCGTATCTAAGAAAACAAATATTTGAAGGAAAGGAAGACAACATCCCCGAGCTTATCAATCGGAATCTCATAGTCGGCCCCAACGGTATGCATTTTCTACCTCTTGGTTATCTCAGGCTCAACATGAGAGGAGACAAGCAACATGTAAGCCAATATCACAGGGAACTGAACCTGGAAACCGGCATCAACACCACTACGTTTATTGCCGATGGAGTAAAATACAAACGCACCGTCTTTGCGTCACTTGCCGACGGAATCATCGTGGTACACGTAGAAGCCAATAAAAAAGGGGCAATCAACTTGGATGTGGCACTCGACGCACCGCTCGAACATGAGGTAAAAGCCGAGGGAAGACAACTCGTCATGAACATAAAAGGAGAAGAATACAGAGGGGTGAAAAGTGCCCTCAACGCTGAATGTGTATCGCAGGTGAAAAGCGATGGAAAGATACAGACAGAAGGCAACAAACTGCTGATAAAGGAAGCCACGACCGCTACGATAAGCCTTAGCGCCGCCACCAACTATGTAAACTACCACGATGTTTCTGGCAACGCAAGCCTACGTAACGCTTCCTATCTTGCCGCAACCAAGAAATACTCCTACACACAACTTCTGAAACGCCACATAGAAAGAAACAAGCAACAATACGACCGCGTAAAACTGAATCTGCCAACAGACAAGAACGCCCAATTGCCCACCGACCAACGACTGGCCGCTTTTGCAGGAAGCAAAGACATGGCTATGGTTGCCTTGATGTTCAACTACGGCCGATATCTCATGATTGCAGGTTCGCAACCAGGCGGACAGCCCAACACTTTACAGGGCAAATGGAACGATAAGCTAAAAGCTCCCTGGGACAGCAAATACACCATCAACATCAATACTGAAATGAATTATTGGCCTGCCGAAGTAGCAAACCTGAGCGAATGCGCAGAGCCACTCTTCAACATGCTGAAAGACCTCAGCGAGACGGGTTCCATTACCGCCCGACAACTCTATGGATGCCGAGGATGGGTGGCGCACCACAATACCGACCTTTGGCGCATCGCTGGTCCTATAGACGGCTATTACTATGGCATGTTCCCTAATGGAGGAGCCTGGTTGTCCACACACCTATGGCAGCACTACCTATTTACGGGCGACAAACAGTTTCTGAACAACTATTACCCCGTCATAAAAGGAGCTGCAGAATTCTACCTCGACTACATGCAACCATATCCAGGAAAAGACTGGGTGGTAACAGTTCCATCAATGAGTCCTGAACACGCACCAGAGGGAAAGAAAACACCCATTACTGCAGGTTGCACCATGGACAACCAAATAGCCTTCGATGCACTTTCGAATGCCATAAAAGCGTCTGAAATATTAAACACAGACAAAGGCCTTAGACAGGAAATGCAGGAGAAACTTGGCAAATTGCCCCCTATGCAGATCGGGCAATACGGACAGTTGCAAGAATGGTTAGAAGATCGTGACAATCCAAAGAGCAAGCACCGACATATTTCGCATCTCTATGGACTATACCCATCAAACCAAATCTCGCCATTCTCACATCCAGAACTCTTCGCCGGAGCTGCCACAACCCTGAAACACCGTGGCGATATGGCCACAGGATGGAGCTTGGGATGGAAAATAAACTTTTGGGCACGCATGTTAGACGGGAACCACGCCTTTAAGATACTGAGCAACATGCTCCATATATTGCCATCCGACAAAGACGAAGACAAGAGCAAACACCCCGAGGGAAGAACCTACCCCAACCTCTTCGACGCCCACCCTCCTTTCCAGATAGACGGCAACTTCGGCGCATGTGCCGGCATTGCGGAAATGCTACTGCAAAGCCATGACGGAGCCGTACACCTGCTGCCTGCACTACCTGACGAATGGGCTGAAGGAAGCGTAAAAGGACTGCGGGCACGTGGAGGTTTTGAAGTTGACATGAGTTGGAAAAACCATGCCCTCACATCAGCACGCATACGCTCTACCATAGGCGGAACCCTGCGCATACGTTCTTATGTTCCTCTCAAAGGAAAAGGCCTGAAGAGGGCTTCAGGAACATGTCCCAACCCTCTTCTCGAGACTGCCGACATCAAAACTCCCATCATAAACACCAAGGGTGCCGAGAATGGGGTAAAGCCCAAAGTTCCACGTGTCTACGAATATGACATTTTGACACAAGCAGGAAAAACATACAACTTGTTTTAGAACATATCAGCGATCATGTTGACAAGCAGCCTACTGGCCACAGGGTCGGTATCTGCTTTGTCAACACACATGGTGGAAACCATGGCCATTCCCTTGCCATCGATCACCATTCTTGAGCACTGCCTTGGGGGTAAGTTGACACTTTTACTTCTTCACAATGCAACGAACCACAAACCAGACATGGGCGAAGAGTGTGGCAAACAGACCATAATGAGAACGCATCACATTGAAACGCTCACAAAGGGAAGCACGATGGTTCTGCACCGACATGCCACCATCAAGATAATTAGTAATAACGATACCTACATTGCGCAAAGGAAGACGGAGCCTCGCTGCCTCCTTCATGATGCGGATACACCAGTCTATATCCGCAGAATAACGATAACCAAGGTCGTAAGGTATGCCTTTTGCCAAGTCCGTGCGGGCATAAAAAGACTGATGACACACCAACATGCCCCATAGGAAGGAATGCCAGGACAAATGGGCTGGTGGCTGAAGACGGCGATGGCGAAGGAAATGTCCTGCATCGTCCACAATATCCGTATCGCCATAAAGCACTCCAGGCAAAGTCTCACCTTCGCCCACGCAACCTGCCACATACTCTAATGTCTCACTGGAAGGAAAAACATCGCCTGCATTGAGAAAAACAAGATAGTCGCCCGTGGCACGGGCTATCGACTTGTTCATTGCATCATAGAGTCCACGGTCAGGCTCTGATACGATAACTATGTCGTGGGCATTCTCGCCCTTGCTTATCTTGTGCTGGTAAGCTCGCACCATCGGTAGGGTCTTGTCAGAAGAGCCTCCGTCCATGATGATATGCTCAATGTTGCAATAAGTTTGTTTCTTCACACTGTCGAGGGTACGCTGCAACACTTGTTCGGCATTATAGGTACAGGTGATGATGGTGAACTTGATCATATGCGGTAATTTTTATAGGCCATCGCCTGATTGTAAACTTCGATGTACTTAAGCGCCACCACATGCTGCGAGTAGTTGGACAACACCTTATGCAGACAGTTGTTGCGCACCTCGTCGGCATTGGCTTCAAAGAGCACCCAACGAATTCCTGCCGCCAAATCAGCAGCATCACGATAGTTGGCCACATAGCCATTCTTGCGATGGTCTATCATCTCGGGAATACCGCCGACCTTGAAACCAACGCTGGGCACGCCGCAGGCCATCGCCTCCATAATGGTATTGGGAAGATTTTCAGAAAGCGAGGGAAGCACAAAGACATCTGCCGAACGATAAATATCGGCTATACGACGATCATCGTTCACATATCCTAATGATATGGACGGAAAAGGCAATTTGCCCTCCAATTCCTCGCTATGGCCACCGAGGATAGCGACGCAGGTATTGTCGCGCATATCGGGATATTTATCGACCAACTGCTGGCAGGCTTCCATGAGATAATTCATTCCCTTGTAGGGATTGGTGGCACGCTGGGCAATGAAGAGGATAATGCGCTTGTCGGCTGGCAAGATGGCACGCATACGGGCTTCCTGACGATTGTCAGGACAATATATACGTGAATCTATGGGATTGGGAATGCTTACCACCTTCTGCCCTGAGAGAAGCAGACTCGACTTGGCCTCGCCTGCCAACCACTCGCTGCAAGCAACAAACAGAATACTGTTCTGCCTGTAGAGATTCTGCTTGCGCCGCCACACCTTGGCAGCCAAGTCACCCATAAACCCACCCGAAGGCAGATACTTGCACTTGGCACAACCGCTAAGAAACTTGTTGCAGCCCATAGTGAGATGACACAGCGAAGTGGCAGGCCACATGTCGTGCATGGTCCAAACTACAGGCTTCCCGCTCTTGAGTATCTTGCGAATGGAACCCAATGAGAGCATGCCTTGATTTATCCAATGCAGATGAATGACATCGGCTTCCTTGAATTCTGGCAAACCTGTTATGTCGTAGCCAGAATTGGCTATATCTATGTCGAAAAGATGAAGTTTGGAAAAGCGCAAATTCCAAAAGATGCACCAACGCTCCCATAAGAAATGCCACTGTCCAAAGATAGAACGAGGAATTTGAGCCACAGTTATCGATTCTGTTTCCTTATCGCGCACCAACATCTTGGCCTTAACACCATTCTTGTTAAGAGCATCCATCAGACGGTTGGCAGCTACGGCGGCACCACCTGTCAGCTCACTTGTATTTACTATAAGTACTCGCATCGTTTACTTGTTTTTATAACCGACCACAAGGTTGCCCGACACGACAGAGACAGGACACATGTAATCTTTTGCACATGCAAAGGTAATGTATTTTAGGGAAAACACAAAACAAAAGAAGCAACAAAATGATAAAAAAAACACGCTGCAACTCTCAACGAGCTGCAGCGTATCATTATGTTTAACTTTAAAATTCTATCCCAAAGGCAATCTCACGATTCCCTTTGTTATCTGTTAAACAATCTACCTTAAAACCTAATAACTAAAAACCTAAATCTATTACTACTAACCTAAACAATCTATTAACCTTTTGACGATGCAAAGGTACAACTTTTTTTGCTATACCGCCAAACATTTTGAAAGGAAAATGATATATTTTAGTGTTTATTTGATTTAAATCAAGAAAATGTGTTCGAGCACAACACATTTTAAGCCTCCATTAACGGTCATTAAGCTTTCACTATGAGAACAATGGCATAAGCCGATATTCCTTCCATTCTCCCCGTGAAGCCCAACTTCTCTGTAGTGGTTGCTTTGATTGAGATATTGTCCACGTCGGTATTCATCACTTGTGCCAGACAAGCTTTCATTGCTGGCACATGAGGGTTGAGTTTAGGGCGCTCCGCACATACAGTAACGTCTATGTTACCCAACTGATACCCTTTGGCAGCAATCAGTTCGATGGTCTTTCGAAGCAATATCTTGGAATCGACATTCAGTGTGTCTGCAGAAGTATCAGGAAAATGATAACCGATGTCGCGCATATTGGCTGCCCCTAAGAGCGCATCACAAATGGCATGTATCAACACATCAGCATCGCTATGACCCAACAAGCCCAACTCATAATTTATTTTGATGCCGCCAAGCCAAAGCTCGCGTCCAGCCACCAACTTGTGGACATCATATCCGAATCCTACTCGAATATTCATAATATAAAATAGTATATAATTGCTTTCTTAGTAAATACCCCATTCATCACAAATCCCTAAAAAGCGAAAACTCAGAAATCTATGCAGAGATTATCTCAGACCTTAAAGGTTAGAACGCCATAGGGGAAACTGATCAATTATCTTCTTTTGAACAAGTCCTTGATACCGTCCATGTCGAAGGTAAGCGAGAAGCGCAATGTTTGGTCGAGCGGATTGCTCTTGGCAGTAGCTATCACATAACCTGCATCAAGTTGGAACACGCTCATCTTGAAGCCTGCGCCCACGGTGAAGTACTTGCGATTGCCCTTGTTCTCGGCTTCGTGATGATAACCAGCACGGAGAGAGAACTTGTCGTTATAGGTGTATTCGGCTCCTACACCATAGTAAATCTCCTGCAGTTCTTCCTTAAATCCACCTGGAGCATCACCAAAGCTCTTGAATATGCCGCGGATGGCAGAAATATCATTGTACTCGCGATGCACACGATCCTCGTATTCCGAGTTGTCCTCGCCTTCTTCCTGCTTAGGCACAGTAGGAACCAGCAACTTGTTGGCATCGGCAGCAATGGTTAGACGATTATACTCGTCGATAGGAATCATCAGCGATGCACCCAAACGCAGGTTGGCAGGCAAGAACTCACTGTACTCGTTGCCACTAAACTTGATTTTACTACCTATGTTGGAGATATTAAGACCAATACCCAACTGGCACTCACGCTGGCCTATGTTGATATAGTTCTGATAATAGGCTGCAATATCAGCAGCAAAGGCTGAAGCTGGCGAATTGTCTTCTCGCTCATCAAAACGAATGTCAGAATATATCCAGCGCAAGCCTGCGGAGAGCGAGAAAGTTTCGCTCAGCATCAGCGAGTAAGCTACATCGAGCGACATTTCGTAAGGATTGATAGTGGTTCCTTCCCCCGTCTCGGCTCCTTCGTACGAGGTGTAGACTTTACCCAAGTTGAAATAGCGCAACGAACTCGACACGGCGCTGTGGTCGCCTATGCGGTAATAGCCTGCCAAATAGGCAAGGTTCATATCGTTGACCAATGAGCGGAGCCAAGGTGTGAAGTTGAGTGCCACTCCTGCACGCGAGATACAGAAAGGATATTTGGCAGGGTTCCAGTACTGAGAGTTGACATCTGGGTCGGTTGCAGCACCCACGTCTCCCAAACCTCCTCCACGTGCATCAGGGGCTATGGTCTGCGAAACGGCCGCATAGTTGACTGGATTGAAAAGGTCCTTCTTTTCCTGAGCACTCATCTGGATGGAATGTTGCATCAGGAATACTGCCAGTAATATTTTGAATACTTTGTTCATATTTTCTTGTGGTTTATTGTTCTGTTGTCAAAAATAAAACGTAAAAGCTGCACTTTTATTTTACCATGCAACTTGTTTGTTGTTAATATCCCCTTATTTTTTATCATCAGCCAAGAGACTACGGCTACTGTCAGCCATTTTTGTATCATCGCCAAAATCTTATCTGTTGCTGATAACAATGAGTTTCTTCGTCTTCGATACATAGCTGCTGCCTTCCGATGATACTTTGACACGATAGAGATAGACTCCCGTCTGCAAAGGCCTTCCACCATCTACCGATAAATCCCAATCCACAGTATAATTGCTCGTAGCCGACACACCGTTCTCTGCATGGCGCCACACCTGCCGTCCTGCCGCATCAAAGAGTTCTATGACAACATCCATATTGCTCGCCATACGGTCGTGGCTGATAATGAAAGTTGTGGAAGTCCGGGCAGGATTGTTGGTCACACTGATTCCAAAGAGCTGCGGACGCAAACCTTTCACCACATTGAAGTGAAGCACGGTTGTAGAACTGTTGTTCTGAATATCCCACACACGGAACTGTAGTTTGTGCGGTCCATCCTCCAACTCAGGAATACTGTAATAGGTGGAACCACTGGTGTAGGTTCCAAAATCGTAGCAGAAGTTGTTGTTGAGTGTATAAGTCTTTGCCATGTCGCCATCGATGACAAGCTGCATGTCATGACCTATTCCGCTTCCTGCTGCATTGATTCCATCCTTATCTTTGATTTCTGCCACAAAATAAGGAGTACTGTTCACATTACCGCCATCGACAAACGAGGACGAGTTGAGGTAACAATAGATGGAAGGACCTACTGAATCATTCTTTACCTCGACACTTCCACCCACAATAAACTGGTTGCAGGAACCATTAGCCCGAATTTTCTTATCAGCACTCAAGGCATAGAGATTGATCATTCCTTGACCATCGGCATAATTAATGTCCTTAGGGACGGCGAACGTCAGTTCGAAGCTATTGTTACGAACACTATCAGAACCTTGATAGAGAGTCTTGGTACGGTCTAAATACTTGAAAGCCACCTCTGCACCATCCTTACCAGTATCATTCAACTTACAGGTTATCTCTTCTTGGGTGTCGCGCACAGTGGCAGTCACCACACCATTAAATCCTTCTACCCCTTCCACATGCCCTTTCATCTTTACCACAGCTCCAGCCTTGACCGTGGGCATCGTACCGGATCCGACAGCCACACCGTCAATCTCATCGACCAGCACCTGAGCCGTAGGAAGATTGAGCGACAGAGCTGGATCGCCCAACAACGAATACTGCAAATGATTCTCGGTATTGTCTTGTTCCGGGTTCGTTTTGGTGGGGTCTTCCGTAGAAATTGGATACCTGTTGGTTCCTAACATCACATCATTCTGCGCCAGACGATGTGCCTCTCCCAAAGTAATGGGCTTGCCATCCTGAAGGGAGAGTACACGCTTCATGAAAGCATGATTGATATATTTGTTGGCTGACGTGAATACCGTACGCGCTGTGCCATAGAAAGCCACGGCACCTCCTTTTTCGTTGAGTACCGCAGCCTCGCCTATAGTCTCTGCAACACCATCGAAAGGCATAACATCACAGGCAGCAGTTACCCACAAAGGCAGGTTGGAAGTGCGCGACTCGCTAAAATCGCTCAGCCCAAGCACAGATTCGTGTGAAATCTGCGTGGCGCTGCCATGCCCTCCGTAGTCCATGACCAAGGCTCCATTGGCCTGTTGCTGACGTATGATCTTGCTCACCTCCGGGTAAGTATTGCCTGTGGCTGAACTTTCACGGGTATAGGCATCCCACATCACTTTCTTAATGAGGAAATTAGGATAATCCCTACCAATACTATTAGCCACATAGTCAACATCCTTCATGTGAATGTTGTCATTTCCATCATCGCCCATAAACATGATGGTGTTCTGCCAAGCTCCACCATTCTGGTTTTTACCATAATTGATCGTCTTGTCGACCATAATCTTTGCCTCCGCCACTGTGGTTACCGGGAATCGGCCTACACCAACGTCCTGCAATTCTCGCCTTGGGTCGGAACCTGCACCTTCTGCCAAGATGCCCATCCAGCTATCACCCGCATAGCAGGCTGTTTCGCTAAACGAGTTCTCGCTCTCGTAAACGAGAAGATAATCATCAGGATTAAATCTCCTACAATCTTGCGTGAGCATACGGTTGTCCCAAACACAATCGCCAAAGAGCAACAGATACTTAGGCATGTCGGCCTCTCTTGCAGCTCTATCCTGCAACATTCTAAGATAGCGACGATAAGCATTGGCATCGGGAGTTCCACTCGAGAACTCATTGTACAACTGGTCTGCGGCAACAATATTCACCCGCATACCATCATGACTTTCATGGAACTCCTTAAGGCGCTGCGCCTGCTTCAATAGTGCCCGGGAGGAGGGAATTATGATGACCAAGTCAGCCTGACCGTCTGCATGAAGGTCTTGATTATCTACATTCCCCACATAAGTTGCCAAAGGATGCTTTCCCGACAGGGGCGACAGCGGAATCGCCTTTTCCCATGCCATCGACACATAATCGAGGCGAGCCGTCTCGCCACTCACATTCTCTATGGTTATGGTGTCTTTATCGTTTATTTTCAGGCTGTCAAGCGAATAGGTTCCACCCACTTGTCCTGCTTTACAATAATCCAAAACACGCACTTTCAGTGTTTCCAACACTTTACCATTGAAAAGAATGCGTATTTGATTTTCACCTCCAGCCGAAACATTGACAGTAAGGTGTCCCTTCGAACTACCGGTAGTATTGGTAATCACTACCTGCTGACTGCCTCCCACGCTGATAGGAGTAGGATCGAAGAGATTTCTGCCGCCATTGTACCAACTGTAGCCATCAACCTCATAAAGCGAATGATAGTAATCGGGTGAAGGATAGAAAGAAGATACAAAGGTAGCCGAGTCAACCGTGGTAGGCTCCTCGTCACTCTGGGTAATAAAATAATAACCGTAGTCAGAATAAGGATTGCGCGTACGTACAGCCGTTGTGTTAGACGTCCAGCTGACAGGTCCCTTGGCATAAAACAAGTGTTTGCCACCCACGACACACTGTGGCACTTCCTTCAAGTCGTCGGTGCGAGCCAGATCGTTGGCATACAGAACCTCATTCTGCAGGTTGCCACCATAACCATAGATTTTCACCTTATCAATATTAGAGAATCCCGCCTGACGGATAGTGGCATCGGTAAGTTGATAAATGCCAGAAGAACTTACCCGTATCTTTGCCCACTTGCCCGAGGCAAGCAACGAATGCTCTGCATAGATATCGGATGCCGACGCATAAGCCTTATTGTCCTTACGCAGGCGTAGCATACTGCTTTTCACAGCTTTTGCCTTGACATCAAGCATGAAACTCACCAACATCTGATACTTATTGTTGCGGAAAACCAATGGGCAGAATGAAACTACAAGATAACCTTTTCGCCTGCTCACAGAGATTTTCTGGCTAAGAGGCACCTGCGAAGGCAGAACCGCTCCAGATATGCGATTGTAGTTGGCCACATCGCTCACGGTCATATCCATGTACTCCGGATATTTCACAGAAACAGTGTAGACGGAGTCTTGATAATTTTGGGGCAAAGGAATGGAATAGAGGAAATGAGGCAACACAGAGTCTACCTTGACCTCCTCGGCTGTCAAGTTGAAGAACCGCTGCTGTGGCTTTGCTGGCAAAGCAAAAACCAGCAAAGCCACCCACAAAAAAAATATCCAAACTCTTTTATTCGTCATATCTTGGGAACAAACTTGTTTTTTATGAGGCGGAAGTCGAGCCCGACCGCCTGGTATTGTTTACTTGCAATTGAAATCGAGCACCTTTCTGTCTTCCAGATAACCCTCCAAGTGGTCGTCTATCTTGACAGGTCCGCAGCCCGTAGGACATCCCGTATAGAGCAGGTCGCCAGTCTTCAATGTAAAATACTGACTGATGTATGAGATAATCTCATCCACCTTATATAGCATATCACAAGAGCAACCTTCCTGCACATTCTTTCCGTTGAGGTCGAGGTGGAAATGGATAGCTTGGATATCACGGAATTTCCTGACATCCACCCACTCGCCGATAGCGGCAGAGCCATCAAATCCTTTGGCCAACTCCCATGGCTGCCCCTTCTCCCTCAACTGCTTCTGCATCTCACGAGCCGTGAAGTCGATGCCCACTGTCACCGCATCATAATAGCGATGGGCGAAACGCTGCGGGATAGTCTTGCCCAATTTGCAGATACGAACCACCAATTCTGTCTCATATTCGATTCTCCCCAAGTGGTCAGGGATGAAGAAAGGCTTGCCATTGTTGAGCAAAGCGGAATCAGCCTTGGTGAAAATGACAGGACGCTCTGGTTTAGATAACGTACCATGCAAGGATTTATTGTGTTCGGCATAGTTCATGCCAATAGCAAATATCTTCATAACAACATTAAAAAAAGAAAAGGGAGTTAGAAGAAAAGCCAAAGCCTTTACTTCTTAACTCCCAGATATTCTAATTTAACTATAAGTCAAATTTTCACTTGCTATGCCGTAAGCAACCCGAAGATTACTCAGCTGCGAGTGTGAAGCGCTTGTAAGCAACAATCTTAAGGCCCTTGCTCTGAGCAGTGAGATACTGAGCAACAGTCTGCTTGTCACCATCACCGAACTGGAACTCCTGGTCAACGAGGCAGTTCTCCTTGAAAAACTTGGCCAAACGACCATTAGCAATATTCTGGATCATTGTTGGGTTCAAAGAAGCTGCCTTCTCCTCAGCAACAGTCT
>DJOI01000025.1 GCA_002439605.1 Candidatus Segatella mututuai
CGCTCCTCCTTGGTTGCATTGTAGAAGTTGAGTGCAGATGAGTATGCATCACTCTTCTTGTCATAGCAGTGCCACATGATAGCCTCGACAACGTTGCGAGCACGGCAATCGTGCAAACGGTCGCTGCGACCTGTCAACATGCTGGAGAGACCACGACCCCAAAGTGGAGTGGTGCGGCACCAACCTGTGCGGATGTCGTTAGCCATGAACAAACGGTGCTGAACCAAGTCGGTGTATGGATAGATAGTTTGGTTGGGATACTTTGGCAACAAAGTGCTGGCATCCTTGCCGATGCTCTTGGCGTATGCCTTGATGGAGTTATCTACCCAATAGTTGTCGGCACCAGTTTTCCAAGATGGCTTGTGGCAAGAAGCGCAACCCCATTGGGTGAAGAGTTTCTTACCTTCCTGTACCTGTGCGTTGTCAAGGTTGCGAGCTGCTGGAACAGCAAGACCACGGTGCCATACCATGAAGTCATAGTAGTCCTTGTCGCTCATCTCCTCTTCGCCATTGTATGGAGCACCCTTCAGAAGGTACTTCTCGAAGGTTTCTGATTTTGCAGCAGTGTTGCAGCTCAAGATTTCGTTTACTCTTTCCTTGATGCCATCGTCTGTACCATCGGCATAGTAAGGGTGGAGTACAGAAGACTCATCAGCGCCATGCTGCTTGATGTAGCTGATTACCTCTGGGTCCTCAGACTGGTATTTAGCCCAAGCTGGCGTAGTATAGAGGTAGTGACGGTCTGAACGTGTTACGTTGGTAATGTTCCAAATAGCGTTGGCGCCAGGACCATCCTGCAAAGAAGCACGAGTCATGGCGTAAGTAAACTTCTTGATCATCTTTGTGCCGTCTGCGAGTGTGTACCATGCAGAAGAAGCCCAATCGTTGGCAGCCTTGTCCCACATAGCTGGGTTCAGTTCTACGTATTTAGCCTCGTTCTGATATACCTTCTTCATCTCATCCTGGTCGATGGCATCAAGCAAACCTGTACCATAGATGCCGATGGTAGATTCCAAGCGTACCTCGTAGTTGTCTGGTTTAGGGTTGGTGTTGAATGCAGACTGAGGGATGGTTACCTCTGGATACTGCAAAGCAAAAGTCTCGCCATCCTTAGGGAACTTCATGGCCAAGCCACTTGGCATGGTAGTAACCTCTTTCCACTGGATGTTGATTTGTTTCTCGTCGATAGGCGCAGAGAATGGAGCCATAGCCTTGGTCTGTGGCATTCCTGGTACCTCACTGATATAGCTGTTGGCTGCGTAAGCTTTGCCGTCGGCAGTAGTGCCTGCTGTAGGATGATAAATTACGAGCAAGTAGCCGTTGCCAAACTGGTCTGCCTGATATTGGTTCTGGAACTTACCATGGCCATAGTTAGGATGGCAGTGGATACAACTTGTGCGAACCCAAGCAGGACCAAGACCCTTACGTGGAGCCTCTGTGATGGTGTAAAGATGCTCGAAGAAGTCCTCACCCTTGTTGAAGTTGGTTGAGAGACCTTGGTTGGTTGTTGCAGGAGTTTCAGCTGAGTAGCTCATACCCTCGTCTGTACCAAGTTCACCACCTGGATACCACTCAGATGCCTCGAAGACATCGTTCGCCTTACCAAACTGTGAATCACCTTTAAGGTTGTCATTGTTTGCAACATTGTCGTCGTCCGTGCAAGATGCCAATGGCAATACAAGCAAGCCGATCAACAGCATTTTGTTAATTCTTTGATAAATCATAATGTATTTTGTTTGTAAAAAATATACGAACTCATTCTATGCCTTATAAATGCGGATAGCACCTTGCCTATTTGGAATAGGCAAGATGCTTCCTTGATGTATGTTCTGTTTGAAATCCTTATTCAGGGTTTACTTCGTCGAACTTCTTGCCCCAAACAGTACTTACATACTTCACGAATGGGTAAGGCATTGCGCCAATCTTGTTGATGGCATTCTCGATAGCTGTCTCTACAGCCTGACCCTCTGCTGTCGCATTGTCCTTGAAGAACTGGTGGAAGCTATACTTTGCATTAGAGCTCTTGCCGTTAGTGCCACCATACCAAAGGTTCTCGATAGAACGAATGTTGTTCTGGAAGTCGGTGATAGAGTTGTAGCTATATGGAGACTCTACGTAGCTGATGTCGCCAGCTTGGAATGGGTTAGCGATCTTGGCTGTACCAACCTCGTTGGAGATAGCCCATGCAGAACCTTCCTCCAAAGAGAGAAGCTGCTGGATGGCTGCCTTCAATGTGGCGAACTTACTGATAGATGTATTACCAGCGTTCTTCATGTTGGCTGCATAAGACTGACCCTTGTCTGTCTGATACTCAAGACCTGCTGCCTTCACTGCTGCAAGGCGAGTAGCGTTAGGATTCTCAGACCAAGCTACTTCCAACTCATATACGTGGTTAACCAAGTCCTCGATAACTGCCTCAGCATACTTCAACTCCTCAGAACCCTTGACATCTGTGAAGCCGTTGTAAGTGTCGTTACCCTTGAACTCTGCAACCTTACGTGGCTGACCATCGCGGAAGAGAATGAACTCAAGTGCATGGAAACCGAGGATAGAGGCGTCCTCAAGAGCCTCGTCGCTGTACTTACCTGTAGCAAAGTAGCTGTGGAGAAGTGTACGGTTCAATGGCCATGAGTCGATATGTGGGTCGATGTCAAAGTCAGAAGCAGCACCACCGAGGAATGACTCACTCTTCTCCCACAATGCACGTGCATCCTTGAATGCTGCACAAGCGTTGTTGATGTTGTCTTGTGTCAAGTTTTCTGTATCTACACTCTTTGGAAGAGCGGTGTGAAGCTTCTCGACAGCATCAGCCAAGCTCTTGTATGTTGGCTGAATTGTGTTGTCAACGGCATTTGCGCATACGTTCTTCAAGTAAGTCTCTTGTTCAGCGTTCAAATTTGCGCTATTTACTTTAGCGTAAGCTTTGCGGAGAGCGTTGCAGAGCTGGTCGCAGGCATCCATTGCGTCCTGACCGTAAGCCTTGTTTGAAAAGTCTGTGTTGTCAACAGGATCGTCATCGCTGCTGCATGATGTGAAACCTAATGGCAACATGAAGGCTGCCATGAGCATTACTGCACTTTTAAATACCTTTTTCATTGTAATTTAAAATGTTATGTTAATGATATGTTTACTTTTTTCTTGTATGAGGTTCGAATTTCCTTTAGAGGAACCATCCCTCGTAAGCTACGCCAATGTTGATGGCTGGCTCGTTGTTGTACTGGCTCTTCAAGAAACGATGTGAGTACTCAGCCTTGATGGCAATCTGCTTTACTGGATAGTAATTGATACCCACTGCCATACGTTTTACGTTGGTATAATCGTAAGCTGTATTCTTGGTTTTGGATGCGTATGGGTTGTAGTGCTCATAGCGACCGAAGAGATACAACTTCTGGTTGTTTTGGCGAAGCTTCTCTATTTGTGAGAAGATGTTGTAACCTGCTTCGATGCCGTATGCAAAGGCATTTTTGCTGACAAATGCAGAGTGATGGAATGGAGAAAGAGCGTTCAAGCGGTTGGCGAAATACTTCAACTGCTGTGCATCGCTCAAATAGCCATAATCTGCTTGTCCACGTACAATCCAGTTGTGGTCATTATAAGTGAAATCGATGGCACCGATGGCTACGATACCTTTGTATTTGGACTCTGCACCATCCTTGTTGTTAGGATAAGAGTTGCCGATGGCATGGCCATAGTAGCCGCTCAAACCGATGCGCAATCCCTTGATGCTATAGTTGTCGATGCGGATGGCTGTACCATATTTGGTTGCAATCTCACCTTCTGTTGGTGTTCCTGGTCCTTTGTTAATCCACCCCGTATTGGTGAAGTTGTCAGAGTTCAAACCAGCCAAGAACTGCAATTCATAACGCCATTCCTTGGTGCGTCCCCAGAAGCTGATACCCGTCTGATGCCAGGTGCTTGGAAGGATAGTGTTCTCACCTTCAGGACGATAAACAGTGAAGAAATTCAATGGCTCGTGGTAAGCGTTGTTCAAACCTACAGGAACAACGATATGGCCAGCCTTGATGTTAGCCCAACGTGCGAACGATTTTTGAATCCAGAACTGCTCAAGCTCAACCTCGCCGCCTTTCTCTACTTCCTGCTCCCATTCGCCGCCTTCTTCATCTTCTTTCTCGTAAGCCATGCCTACACCACCATGCTCGAACTCAATCTCAGTACCCATGGTCCAACCTTTGCCAAAGTCATAACCTAAATAGATGACTGCGTGAGGAATGTCGAAACGACCATGGCTTGGGTCTTTCTTGTGCTCGTCAGCCAAACTGTAACGGCTTACGTGGTCACTGTAGAAATTGCGGCTGTATGCCACCTCTCCGTAACCACCTACGCTGAGGCGCTTGCCGTTTACGTGCTGCATCACGCTGTCTGCAGCAACAACCTGTGCACTTGCAGTTGCAAAACCTGCGACCAATGCTGCGGACATCAATCCAATTCTTAAACTGTTCATTTTTTTGTGATATTCTTTTTTATATTATCCTAATTCTATAGAAATATGTGTTAAAAAAAAGTGCGGATGTCTGCTTGCGGTCTCGGCATTGACAGGCTCGCAAATATGGTTTGCTGATAGCCTTTTCGCCACTCGGGAGTGGCAAGCATCACCGCACTTTTTCGATTTCGGGTGCAAAGGTACAAACATTAAAAATGCCTTGCAATACTTAAAAGTTGGTAATCTTTCGCATCCCCATTTTTAGGTATTGCGGTTTTCGGATGTTTTTTGTAATTTTGCAGCGGAAACAAAAACATGGTGAATATCCGTTCTTTTTAACGTGCGTGATTTAGGTCTTAAAAGTATACAACAACGATGAAGAATCAAAAGATGTATGAAGCTGACGACAAGATGATCGGCATTATTCGAGACAATTACAACATCCTGCAGAGCTTAGGTTGTTTCGGCATCAATCTCGGCTTTGGCGACAAAACCGTGAGAGAGGTCTGCGAGGAGCAGGCTGTGGATACTTACACCTTTTTGGCCGTGGTTAACTTTACCATCAACGGTTACAAGGAGTACGACAATGTTTCGCGCTTGTCGTTGCCCACCTTGCTGCATTATCTCAAGGCATCCCATGCCTACTATATAGATTTCCAATTACCTTTTATTCGTAAGGAGCTTGTTGATGCCTTGGATGAAAAAGACAATTTAGCTCGTTTGATTTTAAAACTTTATGATGAATATGCACATAGCATCACCAATCACATGAAGTATGAGGAGAAGACGGTATTCCCTTATGTTCAATCACTTATAGATGGTACGGCATCCGCCAACTTCGACATCGAGACTTTTTCGAAGCATCATGTGCAGATAGACTCAAAACTGAAAGAACTGAAGAACATCATCATCAAGTATCTGCCTTCGGATGGATTGCACAACAACCAACTCAGTGCGACTCTTTACGACATCTATAATAACGAGGAATGGCTCAACCAGCATTCGCTGGTAGAGGATGAAATCTTCATTCCAGCCGTGCGCAACCAGGAGCGAAAGTTGAAGCAGAGTGATGTGAGTGTCAAGATATCCAATATGATTAACCAGGCACCGCAGAGCGACGAGCAATTGAGCGACCGGGAGAAGGATGTTATCGTGGCTTTGGTGCAAGGTATGACCAACAAAGAAATTGCCGACCATCTGTTCATCTCCATCAATACGGTGATAACCCATCGCCGCAACATAGCCCGCAAGCTACAGATTCATTCGCCAGCAGGCCTTACCATTTATGCCATCGTCAACAATTTGGTGGATATTTCGAGTGTGAAATTATAAAGGTAGGGCGTGTTTTCCGGCATCATATTTTGTTGATGTCCACATAGCCGTGCATCACGGCGTAGATGGTGAGCGAGGAGATGCTTTTGAGTCCTAATTTTTCCTGAATATTCTTACGGTGCGTGATGACGGTGGTGAGTCCGATGCAGAGCAGGTCGGCTATTTCCTTGTTGATTTTCCCCTGAGCTACGAGTGAAAGCACCTCGATTTCTCTATCCGATAGTGCTTTTTCCTTGGTTATTGGCGCAGGAATATGCTCGCCGTGAGGGTGACCACTGCGTTGCAGATTCACGATTTCCTTGATTAGTTGGCTTTCTGGTACGTTGACGCAGAGGCAATGAAAATCTTGGAGTTGCGAGTTGGGGTCGTTGCTGGGTGTGAGCACAATGGTATGATGCTGATACGTTTCGGCACAAAAAAAGTTGCGATGTGCCAAGACTATGTGCATGGAGACAAAATAATGCATGAAATGTTCTGGCGCACTGGATTCAAATTCTCCGAATGTGCCGAAAGTTTGTACCTTAATCATCGGTATCGCACTCTCCAATAGTCCTTTTAGCCCAATGGCTGCCAGTGTATTGTTCTCTACGATGGCAAGTTCTGGCTTTTTTTTCATCATGTTTGGCATTTGCTTGCCAGCCATGGCTTTCGTCATTTCTTCGTTCATCTTGCTTGTTGTACTTTGATTATATAATTATAGGAATGGGGTGAGAAAAGTGGCGGCAAACCATCCCTTGAATCTTCCCCAGTTGCTGCGCCACTCTCGCCAGTTCTTCTCGTTGAGCAAGAAGCAATCAACTTTCTCACCATCAAAGAGGTTGACCAGTTGCTGGGTGGTGCAAGGGTCTACGATGACGGCATTCTCCTCATAGTCCCAGCGAAGGCTTCGAGCATTGAGGTTGGCACTACCTACGGTGCAGAACTTTCCGTCCACCATGATAATCTTGGTATGGTGGAATCCCTTGGTGTACATCCATATGTTGCATCCTGCCTTCATCAACTTGTGGGCGTTGTAGAAACCGCAGTCGGGCGTTAGGGGAATGTCGCTCTTGGTGGAGAGCATGATTTCCACTTTCACTCCTCGCTTTACGGCATTCTTTAGTGCTTTCTTCAGCTTGTGACTCAGTGTAAAATAAGGGCTTATCAGCTTGATGCTGTCCTGAGCATCGTTGATGGCGTTGACATAAAAATAGCGTATGATGTCTTTTGAGATGTGTGGCTCGCGGTTGATGATGCCCACCATCTTATGGTAGGCCGTGGCTGTGGTGTCAGGCTTGAGCCCGTCCACCAGATAGTCTTGTCGCTTGGCACGGAAATATTCCGCTCCATGTACGTGCTGTCCGCTTACTTTGTTCCACATTTTCAGAAATATGGCTTGCAGCGTGTTCACCTCATCGCCATCGATGCGGCAATGCATGTCGTGCCATGAGCCTACAACCTTGGTTCCCTTGATGTAATAGTCGGCCACGTTCATGCCTCCAGTATAGGCTATCTGTCCGTCGATGACGACGATCTTGCGGTGGTCGCGGTTGAAGATGGCGTGTACCCAGGGAAACTTCACAGGCTTGTATTCGAATATCTCAATACCTTTGGCGCGAATCTCCTTGATGTGGCGTTTGCGTAGCGGCTTGTTGTTGGATGAGTTTCCGAAACCGTCATACAAGGCTCTTACCTTGACTCCCTGCTTTGCTTTCTCGGCAAGCAGCTCGAAAAGCAAGTTGGCGATGCTATCGTTGCGGAAGTTGAAGTACTCTAAGTGTACACTTTTCTTTGCTTGACGGATGGCCTGGAACAAATCATCGAATTTCTCTTGACCGTTCATCAGAAGCGTGACCGAGTTGTTGTGGGAGAATCGAATGCCCTTTTCCCTCAACTGTTCGACGATGGCAGAGTCGCTACTCTCTTTCGTGTGGTGGTTGGCAAGCCTCAGGCTGTCTTGTGCGCTGCACAGCGAAGAGAACAGCATGATGCTTGCCGTTAATAATAGGTATCTGAGTCTCATTCTGAATGTTTGATGTAGTTTCTCATTTTACACCATGCAGGCGTAATGGTCGACGATGCCTAAGAGATGCTTCTCGTCGTCCATCACCAATACAGTATGCACCTTGTATTGGTGCATGATGCGCTGTATCTCTGTAATCTTAGTCGTTGGTGCCACGTGTTTAGGAGTCGTGGTCATGATGTCGCTCACAGTCTTGTTGAAGAACTCCGCCTGCCATTTCTCCATGGCACGCCGTATATCTCCGTCGGTGATCAGTCCGATGACACGATTTTCTTCATCTACCGACACTCCTAACCCCAATTTTCCCTTGCTCACATGGATGATGGCCTCGCCAAGGTGCATGTCCTTGGGAACAATGGGAAGGTCTTCCTTCTTCATCACGTCCTCGGCAGTGGTGAGCAGGCGCTTGCCCAATTCTCCTCCTGGATGGAACTGCGCAAAGTCGCGTGGCTTGAAGTGGCGTACCTGCATCAGCGCAATGGCCAAGGCATCGCCCATGGCAAGTGCGGCCGTAGTGCTGCTCGTGGGGGCGAGGTTCAGCGGGCAGGCTTCCTTCTTTACCTTCACCGTGATGTGGTAGTTGGAGTATTTGGCCAGCAGCGAGTGTGGATTGCCCGTCATCGAGATGATGGGCACGTTCATGTGGAGCACCATGGGGATGAATCGCAGCAACTCGTCGGTCTGTCCGCTGTTGCTCAGCGCCAAAACCACATCCTTGTCGGTCATCACGCCAAGGTCTCCATGATATACGTCGAGCGGATTGATATAGAAGGCTGGAGTTCCTGTCGATGCCAAAGTGGCGGCTATCTTGGCTCCCACGTGTCCGCTTTTTCCCACACCCGTTACGATAATCTTTCCCTGGCAATGGTACATCAGGTCGACAGCCTTCTCGAAGTTATCGTCCAGCAATGCTATCTGGTCTACTATGGCTTCAGCCTCTTCGCGCAGTGCCTCTTCACCATAATGGCGAATAGTCTTGTCGCTTATATGATTGTTTATATCTGTCATGGGTTCGTTATCTTATCAGCTCTGTTGTTATTTTATCAATTCTGCAATCAGATCCTCCAGTTTGTCGAGTTCCAACATGTTGGCGGCATCCGACAGTCCTTTGTCGGGGTCGGGGTGGACCTCAAAGAAATAGCCTGTGGCTCCGAAAGCCTTGGCTGCCAAGGCCATCGCAGGCACAAACTTGCGGTCGCCTATGGTTTTTCCGTCACCGGCACTGGGACGTTGTACACTATGTGTGCAGTCCATGATGACTGTGGGCACAATATCTTTCATGTCGGAGATGTTTCGGAAGTCGACTACCAGGTTGTTGTAGCCGAAACAGTTTCCTCGCTCTGTCAGCCACACTTCCTTGGCACCGCTTTCCAAAGCTTTCTCCACAGGATATTTCATGTCTCTGCCACTGAGGAACTGTGCTTTTTTGATGTTTACCGTCTTGCCTGTATGGGCAGCTGCCACCAAGAGGTCGGTCTGTCGGCACAGGAAGGCTGGAATTTGTAGAATGTCGCACACTTGTCCTGCCGCCTCTGCCTGGTAGCTTTCATGAATGTCGGTAGTAATGCGAAGGTTGTATTTCGACTTGACTTCTGCAAGCATCTGCAGACCTTTCTCCAGCCCCGGGCCACGGAAAGAACGGATGCTGGTGCGGTTGGCTTTGTCGAACGAAGCCTTGAATATGATGTCTGTGCCTAATTTTTTGTTGATGCGTACGAGCTGCTGTGCTACTGTGTCCAACAGTTCCATCGATTCGATGACGCAAGGCCCTGCGATAAACTTTGCCATTTTTCTTTACGATAAATGTTAAATGTTAAGTGTTAAATGTTAAGTAGGGCATGCGCTCTTACTTATTTTTGATATTAAATGCCGATTCTGCGGCATCGGTTTCCTCGGTGGAGGCAGTCTTGATAGTAATCTCACGCTGTGGGAATGGAATCTCGATGTTGTGCTCATTGAGCGTATCGTAGATGCACTCCATTATTTTTCCGTCGTCTATATACTGTGTGAGTACATTCACCCATACCAGCACCTTGAGGGTGATGCAACTGTCGTCAAAACTTTTCAGCACCACTTTGACGCCCTTCTTGTGATAGATGCAGTCCAGTTGGTTCAATGCATCGGCGAGTATTTGCTTCACATGCTTCACATTGGTGCCATAAGCTACGCCTACTTCCAGGATGTCGAGCTCGTAACCATGGTTGCGGGTCATATTCTTGTAGTTCTTCGAGAAAAGCTGTGCGTTCTGGAAGGCTATCACCGATCCGTCGGTAGCTTCAAGCATGGTCGATGTATAGCTGATGCTGCTCACTCGTCCGCGCGTGCCGTCGCAGATGATATAGTCGCCCACCTTTACGCGTCCCATCATCAGTGAGACTCCATAATAGATGTTCTCCAAAATGTCCTTGGATGCGAAACCAAGACCTGTGGACAAGCCGGCAAAGATGGCCAAGAGCCATGACTTTCCCACTTGGAACACGTTGAGGGCTATCATCAGCCAAATGCCCCAGATAATGACCTGCAGCACGTTCTTGAACATCACTATCTTACTGGCAGCCGATGCCGGGTCTTGCTTCTCGAAATGATGGCGCATCAAGTCATTGGTGGTGATGTTGATATAGTTGAACAGGAAGAACAGGCAAGCCACAAGGCTGATACTGTAGAGCGAAGCCGTGAAGTTGCTGGTTCTGATGTACTCCTTGTTGAATATCATCCATGTGGTGTCGCTCATGTTGAATACGTCGGCTGCCCAATAAATGGCGATGATAAACGACAATATGCCTCCGGTTGGAATCAGTACCTTGTTGATAAAGCGGAATATCCATTTGTCAGTTATCGGCTTTTGTTTCAAGTTCTTACGCTCGGCATAGACTTCCATCCAGTCTTTCAGGCACGTGATGCTCAGGATGCAGGTGAGCTGCATCATCCACCAGATGATGATTTGTACCGATAGCAGAGTGAAGCCTACCCACGAGCAGCAGGTGCTTACGGCAAATACGCAAAGCGAGATGTAGGCGTACATCTTGTCGTCTCTCGGCACTAACTTGTTGTGACGCTTGATGACGTTTGCCTGCCAAAGCGAGCAGATGAGCAGGATGGGGGGGAATATAAAGTTGACCAGATCGTTTGGTATCAGGATGATACGGAACGTGATGACGAGGAAGCCTACCAGCATCAAGGGAGAATAGATGCGGAAGGCACTCTTTATCTGGTCGTTGCCCACGCGGAGCAAGAGTGAAATCAAGATGACGCCTATCAGCCAAGCAAACTCTACGAGTAGTCCGCATGCCATGATGACGAAGTTTTGGTGGGCTGTAATGCGTATGATGCCCAACAATATGGCAAAGGTGACTACAGTCATCGCCATGATGATGCAGGGACGCTTTGCCATGAAGTTGTCCTTGATGCTCTCAAAGCGGCCTCTCTTCACCAAGTGTGTCACCACAATGCGGATGGTAAAGAGGTTGAGGGCAATAGACACAATGCCATAGAAGACGATGATGCCGAAAAGCATGAAAATGATTCTCACGTCCCATTGCGACATCATGCCTGGGGCAGGCCGGTATTTCTCAGTGACCGATGTCTTGGCTTCCTTGTAATTGCTGCTTATGTGCTGCAGGATGGCGAAATAATTGTCGCCGCCATTTTTGAAAATGCTGTTCTGTATCTCGGCATATCGCTGGTTGGCATAGTCGTTGAGCGACTTCAGTTTTCTCTCAGTCATGTCGTAGGCTCTTATGTAGTCGTGCAACTGTTCCTGTCGCTCTACCAACTGCCGGCGGATATTTACAGCCAGGGTAAGGTCTACGTTGCGGTTCAACTGAGCTTCCTTGCTCATGAACACGGTGTTCATGTTGTACAGATAGTTGATGAGCGAGTCAAATCTTGCCACCTCTGTGTTGTTCTTGTTGATAAGCCCCCTGAACGGTGCGGCCTTCGACTTGAACTTGTCAAACTGTTCGGTAGCTTCGTGGCAGGCGTATGTCAGATCGAAGATATAGCCGTTGCGCTGCGAGTATAGCATGATGGAGTTCTGGTCGGCTTGCGCCATGATGGTCATCAGTTCCTTGATGATGGTCTGCTGTTGTCGTTTGGCATGCTCGTTTTGCTTCTCTAAGTCGAGATGATAGCTGGTTAGCTCGGTTCGGAGCATAAAGAGCGTGGTGTCGAGGTTGGCCTCCTTGAGTACAGCATGGCTTGGCAGCAGAAAAGCCACCCACATCAGGATGATTATCGATAATTTCTTCATGTTGTTTTCTTTATTTGTCTGCAAAGTTAAGCAAAAATAGAGAAAGAAGCAAAAAGATAATTCCTTTTTTACGATTTTCGATATGAGATATGTTGTTTTTCTCGTTAATTTTATTACTTTTGCAGTTGCGATTGATAACAAAAAAAAGTAATGATTATGACAACACTCATAGCTGACAGCGGAAGCACCAAGACCGATTGGGGGCTCGTGGATGCCTCGGGACAAATCCAGTCCACCCACAAAACGCAGGGCATCAATCCTTTCCATCTCTCCGATGATGGAATCAGGCAAATTCTCGCTCAAGAACTTTCGTTGTCAGAATCTCCCACACGTGTGTTCTTCTATGGTAGTGGTGTTACCGAATCTATGAAGCCCCGCATGGAGCATCTATTGCTCGGACAATTTCCACAAGCGGAGGTTCATGCCGAGAGCGACTTGTTGGGCGCGGCCCGAGCCTTGTTGGGACATGGTCCTGGCATAGCCTGTATCTTGGGCACGGGAGCCAACAGTTGTTTGTATGACGGTGAACGTATTCTTCTCAACACTCCTCCATTGGGATATATTCTTGGTGACGAGGGTAGCGGGGCAGCCTTGGGCAAGATGTTTCTCAATGGTATCTTCAAGGGCAGACTTCCAGAGACATTGAAGCAGGAATATCTCTCATGGTCCGGGCTCGACTATTCTTCTATTATAGATAAGGTATATCGCCAGCCGCTCGCCAACCGTTACTTAGCATCCATCGCTCCTTTCATGTCGATGCAGATAGATAAGGCGGGAGAGCCTGCAAACTCGGGCACATCCCGACAGCATGCCGAGGCTTTGTGCAAGATGGTAGTCGAAGCATTCGAGCAGTTCTATCAGCGTAACATCACACCTTATTTCTCCTCAGTCTCTTCTCCTCAATGGGTATCATCGCTCCATGTGGCTTTCGTGGGAAGCATAGCCCATTACTTCGAGCAACCGCTACGGCTGGTCTTCGAACAAAAGCATCATCTTTCTGTCGCCGAGATACAACAGGCGCCCATGGATGGACTGGTGCGGTATCATCTACTCTAAATATTCTAAAAGCCCAGATTCTGGGCTTTTATTGCTAATATACCATGCAAAAATAACATTTCGTACATATCAAGTTAACCAAATGATACGCTAAGGTTCGCAAAAACACGTTAATTTTGCCATCGTAATGCTGATAATAACCTAAAAAAGAACAAACAATTACGAAACGGACAGATAAGTAAGCAAAAACCAATCGAAACAAACAACAACGTAGCGTATCTATTATTAATAGAATACCTATTTATATTAAATAAAACCTAAAGTAATTATGAGAAAAACATCTCTAAAATTCTCTCAGAGCAGTATGCTCTGCAAAGTTGCTCTGGTAGCCCTTATGTTGGCATTCCAGGCAATGTTAGGAATCGGAGCGGGTGTCCTCAAAGCTCAATCTGTTACGGGTACCGTTACTTCTGGGACTGATAATGAGCCATTGATAGGCGCAAGCATCCAGGTGCAAGGTACTAAGGTCGGAACAGTCACCGACCTCGATGGTAACTTCAAGATTGATGCCAAGAGTGGCCAGACTCTTGAAGTTTCTTATCTTGGCTTCATTACTCGGAAAGTGAAAGTCACTTCTGGGGGGGCAAACCTAAACATCGTACTACAAGAAGACAAGCAGTCTCTCGACGAAGTTGTCGTGGTGGGTTATGGTGTTCAGAAAAAGAAACTCCTAACGGGTGCCACGACACAAGTGAAAGGTGACGACATCGCCAAGATGAACACAACCAGTCCTCTTCAAGCTATGCAAGGTCAGACTCCAGGTGTCAACATCACCACGACTTCTGGTCAGCCAGGCTCAAGCATGAAGGTGAGCATTCGTGGTTTGGGTTCCAATGAAGGTAGCTCTCCTCTTTATCTGATAGATGGAGTGGGTGGTGATATCTCAACCTTGAACCCTGCCGACATCGAGAGCATCGACAT
Organism: Candidatus Segatella mututuai; assembly: GCA_002439605.1. Taxonomy (GTDB): domain Bacteria; phylum Bacteroidota; class Bacteroidia; order Bacteroidales; family Bacteroidaceae; genus Prevotella; species Prevotella mututuai. The sequence continues at coordinate 14,002 of DJOI01000025.1, forward strand.
CTTGAAGGATGCTGCTTCTGCAGCTATTTATGGTGCGCAGGCTGCTAATGGTGTAGTACTTATCACAACCAAGAGTGGTAAGGAAGGCTCCGCTAAAATTTCTTTCGATTCTTACATTGGTGTGCAGAAGATAGCTCGTTCTCCAAAGCTGCTGAATGCCAAGGAGTACAAGGTCATCATGGATGAGTACAACCTCAACATGGGTACAGGTGCAGTCAACGATTGGGAGTCGATGGCAAGCACCAAGGATGTGGACACAAATTGGTTTGATGCTTTGACCAATGATGCAAGCATTCAGAGCTATAACCTAAGTGTGACAGGTGGTTCAAAGACTTCTACTTATGCCATGTCTCTTGGTTATCTTTATCAGGAAGGTATTGTAGGTGGTAAGGGCATCAGCGACATGGATCGTTATAATTTCCGTATCAACAGTGAGCACAAACTCTATAAGGATATTATTACCGTTGGCGAGCATGCCAGCTTGATTTACAAGCGTGTGAATGGTATCAACGACCTCGACGACGGAAATGAAAATGTATTGTATTCTGGTAGTTCCCTTCGTAGCGCTTTGATGGCGTATCCCGTAAACCCCGTATATGGTAAGGATGATTATGGCACAGGCTATTTTGATACTAATTATTCAGACTGGAATACAGGTACAGGTGGCAACCCAGTCGGCTTGATGATGGTTAACAAGAAACGTACTCAGAACTGGATAGCAGACGCTAACGTTTACATGAACATCCAGCCTATCAAGAACTTGTTGTTCCGTTCTGTTTTCGGTGTTTCTTATAACAATTCCAAGAGCCGTTCTTATACGTCTAAATATAAGTTCGACCAGTATACCGACAACAAGTCTTCTTATGTTTCTCAGAATACAGGTGACGGTTTTACGCTGACTTGGACAAACACTTTATCTTACAACTTTGATATCAAGGACCATTCTTTCAATGCTCTTCTTGGTACAGAGGCTTCGCGTTACGATGGTGAGTATATGTATGCAGCCAATCAGAACATGAAGCAGGGTATGGATTCATGGGACAAGGCTTGGTTGAGCAATGGCAATGACACTAAGGACAAGGCTCAGGGTATCAGCAACGATCCTACGCGCACCATATCTTACTTCGGTCGTTTGGGTTGGAGTTGGAAAGATACTTATATGCTGAATGCCACATTGCGTTGTGATGGTAGCTCTCGTTTTGCAGAGGGGCATCGTTTTGGCTGGTTCCCGTCAGTATCTGCTGGTTGGACCCTTACCAACGAGAAGTTTATGAAGCCAGTAACAGAGACGCTCGACTTCCTGAAACTGCGCTTGAGTTGGGGACAGGTAGGTAACCAGAATATTGCCACTTTCCGTTATTTGGCCACATTGAGCAACGATGCATATTATAACTATGGTAGTACTACCAACAGTTATGGATTCTATCCTTCAAGTTTTGCCAATGAAGATTTGACTTGGGAAACCTCCGAGCAGTTTAACGTAGGTATTGATGCTCGTCTTTTCAAGAAGCTGAATGTCAATCTGGATTATTACATCAAGACTACCAAAGACTGGTTGGTCAACTCACCAACTTTTGCAACTACAGGTTTCTCTACTGCTTGGATTAATGGTGGAAATGTACGTAACTCAGGTTTTGAGTTCAATCTGAATTGGAACGACCGTATAGGCAAGGATTTCGTGTATAATGTAGGCTTCAATGGTGCCTATAATAAGAATGAGGTGACGGAAGTTCCTACAGATGATGGTATCATTCATGGTCGTGGACAGATTCTCTCAGACGACAATACAGAGATCTTCCGTGCACAGAGCGGTCATGCCATGGGATTCTTCTTCGGTTATAAGACAGCAGGCATCTTCCAAAATCAGCAGGAGATTGAAGATTGGATCTCCGCAGGCAATGGCGTACTTCAGTCGGATGTTAAGCCTGGTGATGTGAGATATGTAGATATGGACCACAATGGCGTAATCAATGATGACGACAAGGTGGATTTGGGCAACGGTGTGCCTAAGTTTACTTTTGGTTTCAACCTTGGTTTCAACTATAAGAATTTCGATTTCAATGCACAGTTTGCTGGTGCTACAGGGTTCTATATCCTTCAGAGCTACCGCAACTATACTGGCTACCAGAACAACTGGACAACAGCCGTTCTGCAGCGTTGGACTGGTGAGGGTACTTCCAATAAGGTTCCTCGTATTTCTTCTAAGGCAACAATGAACTATGAGTTCTCTGACCTCTTCCTTCAGAAGGGTGACTATCTTCGTCTGAGCAACATTACCTTGGGATACGACTTCGCACCATTGGTAAATCAGAAATGGCTGTCACAATGCCGTCTTTATGTTCAGGCGCAGAACCTCATCTGTCTGACTAAATACGATGGTATGGATCCAGAGGTTGGTTATGGTTATAATTCTTGGGTATCTGGCATGGACTTCGGTTCTTATCCACGTCCACGTACATTTCTTGTAGGATTAAATGTTAAATTCTAAAAATGCTTATTCGTATGAAGAAGATATATATGTGTGCGTTGTGCGCAGGATTGGGGATTTTTACTCTGACCTCTTGCGGCGACGACTACCTCAATACTACCCCAAAAGGTAGTTTGGTCGCAGGTGCCTCTATGTCGGGCGAAGACGCAGAGTTCGTGCTGAATGGTTGCTATGATGGCTATCAGCAGGCTTATTGCTATGACGGTGCCAATTTCCAGTTGGCTTCCGATATTATGTCGGATGACTGCTTTGCCGGTGGTGGTACAGGTGACAATACCGATTTTTTGGCGATAGACTGCTTTGACAAAGGTTATGTGGCATCTGCCAATTTGCTGGAGTCACGTTGGGTGGCTTATTATGCATGTGTTAATCGTTGCAACTCGTTGCTCCGTGATGTGGATAAAGTCAACTGGGCGAGTGAACAGCAGCGTGGCAATGTGGAAGGTCAGGCTAAGGCAATCAGAGCTTTGTGCTATTTTGATCTGACTCGCCTCTTTGGCGAAGTTCCATTGCTGACAAGTCCTTCCGTGTCAAAGGTAAAGGAGTCGCCTGTTGCTGATATTTACGAGCAGATTGCTACCGATTTGAAGGATGCGGGAAACTCTATTAAGTTTGGTGCTTATGACGAGGCTGCTTGGAAGAATACCAATAATGGCTTGATTTCGGAGTGGGCGGCCAAGGCTTTGCTGGCTCGCGTCTATTTGTTCTATACTGGTTACTATGGAGCGCAGCTTCAAGCCGTGACCGAGGCAGAGGTGAAACAGAGTCTTGAGGACATCATCTCTCAAGGCAACTTCAAACTCGTAGAGAACTTTGGCGACCTTTGGCCTGCTTCTTCTCGTGTGGCAGCGGCTGATGGCAGTCATACTTGGAGCACCGAAACTTATGCCGGTGAGAGCAACTCAGAGATTCTGTTCAACCTGAAGTTCGACTCTAATCTCTCACAGGGTGTCAATCAGAATGGTACCATCGCTTTAGTTTCTATGCGCAACACCACTTTTGCTCCTTATGCTACAGGATGGGGTGTGGCTACAGTAAATCCTCAGTTGTATTCTTCTTATATGGAGGGTGATACTCGTCGTGATGCGTCTATCATCAATTTGACAAAGGAAGGAATTACATCTTCAGATAAATTCAATACATCTGGCGACTGGCGAGAATATACTGGCTATTCTATGAAAAAATACTCAGCAACAGGTTTCAACGACGGAACACGTTGGGTAGAAGTAGAGACTCCAGGTGCTGGTTCCGATTGGCAGTATAAGGAGAGTCAGGACTTTGTTGTTATGCGCTATGCAGATGTTCTGCTGATGGCAGCCGAGATGGGATGTGCCAACGCTCAGGAGAATTTCAACTTGGTGCGCGACCGTGCTTTTGGTGATGAGAATCATCGCAAGGTCGTATCCAAGGAAAGTATCTTTGAGGAGCGCCGTCTGGAGTTCGCCTTCGAAGGCGTTCGCTACTGGGATATGCTTCGCTTCAAGGGCTTGGAGGGCACGGCAAACCTCTTAGCCAAGCAGAACGGAGTACAGGTGAGCAATGGTGGAGAAGCCGCTACCATGAACTTCGATTCGAGCAAATTCCTTGGCACTAAGGGTTTGATGAGAAAGCCTTCTGCTCAGATTACTTTGATGGGCACAGATTATCTGACACAAAATCCTGGCTGGTAATAATGAACAATGATAATGAATAATTATTGATTGTAAATTATAATTAAAAAAATAGAATGATATGAAACTTTATCATAAATTATATTCGGTTTTGGCAGCCTTGACCATTTTCTTTGGGATGGTAGCTTGCACGCCAGATGAGTACAAGTTGGGTGACTCTGGCATAACGGCGGCTGACCTTAATGAGGGAACGGGATTTACCATTACTCATGATGAGTCCAACCCTAATATTGTTACCTTGACGAGTCTTGTTCCAAGCAACTATCAGGTGCTGTGGGATAGTCCTCAGGGACGTGTGCAGGGGCGTCAGCTTATTCTTAAGATGCCTTTCGCTGGTACTTATAGTTGCCGTATGGGGGTTGAGACTCCTAATGGTGTCGTATATGGCGAGGCTGCTTCTTTTGAAATCTCAGATTTCTGTGCAGAGTTCGTGCAAGACCCTCTTTGGGTGTATATGACTGGTGGTGTAGGCTCGAAAAAGAAATGGTATCTCGACCTTGACTCCAAGGGCGTTTGCCGTTACTTTGTTGGTCCTTTGTATTTCTATGGAACAGACGACTGTTGGGAGAGCGTAACCAATGGTGAGACTATTTCTGGTGATTCCTGGAACTGGTGTGCTGATTATGCTGGCAATGGTAGCTGGATGTTCCCGACGACAGGTCCTTTCGACTTTGGCTATATGGAGTTCGACCTCAATGGAGGTGCCAATGTTACAGTATACGATGCTTATAACAACAAGACATCGAATGGCACCTTTATGCTCGATGTCGACAACCATACTGTCAAGATGAGTGATGCGGCGTTGCTTCACGATCCCGACCATGATGCAATCGTTACCAACTGGACCAGCATGAAACTCCTGTCGCTTACCGAAGACCACATGCAGTTGGCAGTCCTCCGTGATAATTCTTCCGAAGGTCCTTGTCTGCTGGTTTACAACTTTATCTCTGAGGAATATCGTGACAACTGGACACCTAATGTTTCAACAGGAGAAGTGGCTCCTGCTTTGGATGAAGACTGGAGAGACTATGTAGAGCCTAAGACCCAGAATGTGGTTACTTATAAGTTGGCAGAGGATGATACTCCTTTCGATTGGGCTAAATTGGATGGCACATTGAAAGATATACAATCGTCAACTCCAACCTTTGGTATTGGCGACTTGACCTTGGTGATGAACCATAGTAAGAAGACTTATTCTGTAACGACACCTGCCGGTGAGACCGTAGAGGGTACTTATACCTTGGACGACAAGGGCGTTTATACATTCTCTAATGGATTGCCTATTGTTCAACTCTCTGTGGATGGTTTGGCTGAATTCAAGGCCAATGCCGACAACACCTTACGCATTATTAAAACAGCAAAAGACGGTGAGAGCAATGCCTTGAGTGATTTGTGGCTGGGTAGTGCGGAACGCGATAACCAGGGCAATGCTGTTCAGTACATGGGCTATCACTTCAAGCCTTATGTCTCGGGCGTTCAAGTAAAGAAATACTCTGCTGTACTTTATTGCGGTGAAAATGTAAACTATGCTTTCAACAACAGTGATCCTGTTTATGTGACAGAAGAGGGTACTTACACTTGTACAGCAAAGGGTGCTCTTACAGTGGATGGCAAGATTATCTATTTGCAGGTGGACAAACTTTTGAAGGATCATCCTAATGCTGACATTATCATCAAGGATATTAAGGTGGATGGTAACTCAATTGCATTTGATGATGCTGCCATTACTCGTACGGTGGACGACAATGCCAATGGTGGTAAGTATAACGGTCGCCGCTATATATACAATCCTTGGTCTGATGCCAATCCTATCGCTACCGGTACTTTGTCTTACGAGCAGTCTCTCTCTATCACTTTCGAAGTGAAGTTTGATACAGGTGAAGTCGTACTTAAGTAATTAGAATAACATGATGAAAATAAAATATTTAGCAGGCATATTGTTGTTGGCAGGCTCTCTGTTCACAACATCGTGTGTCGATGATGTCGATTACACTGTTGCCACAGGAAATATCATATCGGAGGTAACTACTGGCGATGCGGCTGTTACGGCAGTATCTGCAGATATCTCTGGCGTTGTGAAGGATCTCACCACATTGCAGGCCTCCTCCTATTCGGTAGGTGTCGCTTACTCTACAACCGAGAGTCTGGTGACTACCTCGGGAGCTAAGAAGGCAGGTTCTATAGACGAGAATGGTGCCGTTACTGTGCTCTTGAATGGTTTGACAAAGAACGTAACTTATTACTATGCTACTTATGTCACCTTGCAGGGTAAGGTGACCAAGTATGGCGAAGTAAAGTCATTCACCACTACCGACGTGGCTATCGCTGCTGGCGAGGTTACCAATCTGACCGCAGTTTCGGCTACTCTTAATGCCACTTTGTCGCAGGCAAGCTCTGTTATCATTGGTGCAGAGGGAGAGGTAGCTTGTGGCTTCAAGGTATTTTGGAATGACGAGAAGCTTGAAGAAGAGGGCGTGGATTACCCTCTTGCTTCTGCCTCTCAGAATTTCTCAGTCGACATTAAAGGGCTGACTCCAGGGCAGACCTATTATTATGTGCCTTATTTCAAGATTTCTGATGGCTTCCAGTATGGTGAGGTTAAAGAGTTTACCGCCAAGGCACAGACCATGGAATGGGTAGATATGGGCACTGGTGTACTTTGGGCCAAATGGAATCTTGGTGCTTCCAAGGAAAGTGAGGTCGGAGGAATGTTTGGCTGGGCAGACCCAACAGGTACCATTACGTCTTCTTATCTTGTAGACTATGACCCTGCCGAGACTATTACGGGCTTGAACCTTGACCCTGCTGCTGTTGCCGAGTTGGATAACTTCGACCTCGATGAGAAGTACAACAGCAAGTTGCCTACCAATGCCGACTTTGCCGAGTTGCTCAACAATACTACTCACGAGTGGACAGTAGTGGATGGAGTAGAGGGCTACCTCTTCAAGAGCAAGGTCAACAACAATACTTTGTTCTTCCCAGCTGCTGGTTTCCGTGAAGATGACGTTGTGAAAAATGCCCAGGCCGTTGGCAATTACTGGACGGGTGCTATCTATCCTACTAATACCGACTACGGATATAGCTTTACATTTAATAATGGAAGTGCGAAGAATGGTTTTGCCAAGCGTTCTGTAGGCATGAGCATTCGCCCTGTCAAGATGAGCAATATCGTAAGGATAGACAATTCTAAGATTGTGGTGGGCGACCTTGAGAACAATGGCCGTATCCGTATTGAAATATACAACGAATATGGTTATAATGGCCTTACAAAGGCTAATCCTCCTTTGGATATTACCAAGATTAACTTCGACAAGAGTATGGCTGTTACTTTCAGCATAACAGGTATCAATGGCAATTTGAAGGAAGGTGCTCCTTCAACTTTCAACGCTGGTCTTGAGTATGCCACATCTTCATGGTGGCCATCTTATTGGTCAAGTCTTGATGGTTCCAAGCCAGACTGGGATACAGTTGTCAAGGGTGATGGTAGATATACTGTCAAGATGGAGGCGGAAGCCAATTGCATGGGTGCTGTTGTCTTCACTGTTGATATCGCTAACCTTGGTGCCAACCTTGTTGATTTGACAAAGGTTCATGTGACTATCGACAAGGTGGAGCTTGATCCGCAGTAGTTTGTAAATCTATAAAAGTGAGAGGGTGCGGCAACCAGACTGTTGGCATCCTTTCACTTTTCTATCTTTGATTATATACACATAAATAACGAATATGAAAAAAATAATTCTCTCTTTAGCTATGCTGGCTGTAGCGATGTATAGTCATGCTTTGGACGACCCTCGCATTGCCACAATGGATTTAAGTGCTCGGCAGTTGGCTTATTACATGGCTCCAGGCTGGAACCTCGGCAATACTTTTGAGGCAGGCAGTACAGACAATAATGATACCAACAATGCCGGATTGAATGCAGAAACATCTTGGCAGAATACAAAAACGACCCAGGCGGTGATAGATTTGGTGAAGGCTAACGGTTTCAAGAGCATCCGTATCCCTTGTGCATGGGTGATGGGGCATATCTCAGATGCTGCAACCACAAAAATAGATGCAGCTTGGATGGCTCGTGTAAAGGAAGTAGTGGATTATGCCATCAACGCCGACCTGTATGTAATTATCAACGACCACTGGGATGGTGGTTGGATAGAAGATTCCTTCAGCGACGTGAGTGCAGCTACAGTGAGCGAAAAATCAGCCAAGCTTGCAGCGCTTTGGAAACAGATAGCCGAAACTTTCAAAGACTACGACGAGCGTTTGCTTTTCGCAGGTCTCAATGAGCCTGCTCATTCAGAAAATATTGCTGCTTCTGCATATATCAATGCCCTCAAGACTTATGAACAGACTTTCATCAATACGGTTCGTGCCACAGGTGGCAATAACGCCAAACGTGTGCTGATAGTTCAGGGACCTTCTACCAACATAACTTATACTTACGACACTTATGGTGACATGCCGTCTGATGAGGCGGAGAATCGTCTGATGATGGAGATACATAGCTATGACCCATGGACATTCTGTGGATTGGAGAAGGATGAGAGTTGGGGAAAGATGCAATATTACTGGGGTAAAGGTCATACCCTTGCAGGTGCAGGCTCTCGCAATGCAACTGATAATGAGGATGGGTTGAAGACTCTTTATGAGAAGATGAAGAAGTTTACAGATAAAGGCATTCCTGTGGTCATGGGAGAATATGGTGCAAACCATCGTAATCTCAAGAATATTAAAGGGCAAAACCAGAAAAAGCACGAGGAAGCGGTTGCTTATTGGTATGAGAAGGCCACTCAGTATGCTATGGAGTGTGGCATGATACCATTTGCATGGGATACCAATGTTTTTGGTTATCCTAATATGACTCTTTTTGATAGATCTGGACAGAAAGTCTTCGATTGGAAGAGTAGCAGCACTAATATCAAAACCAATGGAGCTTTGGAAGGTATTATGAAGGGTGCCGAGGCTGGCAGGGCTGGATACAACAAGTATTATTCTCCCGATGTTACGGGCATTCAGCTGGTAGAGAAAACCGACCAAACTGATAACGCTTTGATTTATAACCTTTCTGGTATGCCTGTTGCTAAAGGGCGGGTCCTGGCAGGCACTCCCAAGGGAGTGTATGTAGGTAATGGCAAAAAGTTTGTCGTAAAATAATAGGAAATGAAACGAGTTGTAGGTGGACTTCTGTCGTTGACGATGTTGTTGATTTCATGTGGGGGCAATCAATCTTCGCGTCGTTCTTCTGGTAGCGATGGTGCTCTTGTGGAAGATACCACCCGAACGGATGAGCGTAAGCCTGTTTCCGGCTTTAAGTCGGTTGCAGTCTATGATGCCAGTGTGGTCGATATACGTTTGTGTGCCGATTCTGGTTATAGCGTAAGGGTCAACGGCGGCAAAAGCTATGTGGAGGCACAGAAGGCAGAGGTGAAAGACGAGGAAATGATTTTGAAATTCGACCACCAGTTGGCAGGTAAGAGGAAGACGCAGGCGACGATAGTCGCTCCAACCTTGCAAGGAATCAAGGTGGTGAATTGCGGAAAGCTGATGGTTGGGGGAGAACAGATAGCTTGCCCAAACTTTGTCTTGAACTTGGAAAAGGTCAATGTTGCGCAAATCAATTCCATGATTAGGGCTTCCTATGTGGAGGCTCGTTTGGCCCATGTTATGTTTGCAGAGTTTCGTATGGATTGCGATGCGCTGCTTCTTTCAGTACAGTCTGTCGGCCATGCCAAGGTGTTTGGTCGTGCCAAGAAACAGAATTTGAAGGTGGATGCTATGGAGTCGCTGGATTTGGCAGGATTGAAAAAATAAGAAATGCGCACTGCCAATGGTAGTGAAGCGTGTGTATAAGTGTTTCTTTTTGTCATCTCGCCTGTGTGCTTGAAGCATGCGGGCGAGTTTTTGTATGCAGGAAGCGCAAAAGACAAATAAAGGGCAAAAAAGTATGTGACAATCTTATTTTTATTTCGTATTTTTGCAGGCGAATAATTGAATAAGCAAGTACATCATGAAGTTTAAATCAATGGCTCTCTTGATGCTGACCATGGCCATGCCGGCTATGGCAGATCAGGTAAATGTGAGTACCCAAGGTATGTCGCTCGTGCTCGATGTGGAGAACGGGCAGCCTGCCAAGTATCTGTATTTTGGTTCTCGTCTCGACGAACGTGACAAGGCAAACTTAAGTGTCACAGCCAATGGGCGAATGGATGTCTATCCTGCCTATGGGCTTAACACTCCTGCCGAGTCGGCTCTGGCTCTGCGCCATGCCGATGGCAATCTGTCGACGGCGTTGGTGGCTACGGGCTATGACTCCCGTCAGGAGGCGAATGCCACGGTTACGGTCATCCATCTCAAGGATGCGGTGTACAACTTGAAGGTAGACCTTTGCTATCGTGCCTATAAGGATGTTGACTTAATAGAGGCATGGAGCGAGATAACCAACGGCGAGAAGGGAACGGTGACGCTTACCACTTTCGCCTCGGCCATGTTGCCTATCCGCAGGGGTAATGTGTGGATGAGCCATCTCTCGGGCTCATGGGCAAGCGAGGCCAGTGTGAACAATGCGCCCCTTGCTCCGGGCGAGTTTGTCATCCGCAACAACCATGGCACTTGCAACTCGAATACGGCTCATGCCGAGGTGATGTTCTCGCTCGATGGCAAAGGACAGGAGAACAAGGGTAGTGTGATAGGTGCGGCTCTTGAATACAGCGGCAACTATAAGCTCAAGGCAGTGACCGACGATACGGAATACCATTATTTCTTTGCCGGTATCAACGAGGAGAATTCCGAGTATCATCTCAAGAAGGGAGAAACCTTCAAGACACCGGCTCTTGCTCTCACCTTCTCGAATGAAGGACTGAGTGGCGCCAGCCGAAACTTTCATCGTTGGGGGCGTAAGTATGTCCTGGCACATGGCTCTCGGCTCCGCGACATTCTGCTCAACTCTTGGGAGGGTGTTTATTTCGACATCAACCAGCAAGGCATGGACCAAATGATGGCAGACATAGCTTCCATGGGTGGTGAGTTGTTTGTGATGGACGACGGATGGTTTGGCACCAAGTATCAACGCAACAGCGACAACTGTGCCCTTGGCGACTGGGAGGTTGACAAGAAGAAACTGCCTGATGGCATCGAGGGACTGTTGCGTGATGCCAAGAAAAACGAGGTGAAGTTTGGCATTTGGATAGAGCCCGAGATGACCAATACCACCAGCGAGCTTTACGAGAAGCATCCCGATTGGGTCATCAAGGCTCCCAAGCGTGATGCCGTGTTGGGGCGTGGTGGCACGCAGCTTGTTCTCGACCTCTCCAACCCTAAGGTGCAGGACTATGCTTTCGGTATAGTGGACAACTTGCTCAGCAAATATCCAGAGATAGCCTATATCAAGTGGGATGCCAACATGGGCATCATGAACCATGGTAGCCAGTATCTCTCCATGGCAGACCAGAGTCATCTCTATATTGCCTATCATCAGGGACTCCGCAAGGTGGTAGACCGCATACGTGCCAAGTACAAGGATGTGGTGATACAGTGCTGCGCCAGTGGTGGCGGACGTGCCAACTGGGGTATGCTTCGTGGCTTCGACGAGTTCTGGGTGAGCGACAATACAGATGCCTTGCAGCGCATCTACATGCAGTATGGCACCAGCTATTTCTTCCCCGCCATCGCCATGGCTTGCCACATTTCGGCTGTGCCCAACCATACCGTGTTCCGAACCACGTCGCTCAAATATCGCATCGATGTGGCCATGAGCGGCAGGTTGGGCATGGAGATTCAGCCCAAGAACATGACCGATGAGGAGAAGGCGCTTTGCAAGAAGGCCATCAGCCAGTACAAGGAGATTCGTCCCGTGGTACAGTTGGGCGACCTTTACCGTCTGGTTTCTCCTTATGACAACGAGGGACTGGCCTCGCTGATGTATGTGAGCGAGGCGAAGGACAAGGCCGTGTTCTATTGGTGGAAGTTGGCCAACTTCTATAATGTGCACCTGCCGAGAGTCAAGATGGCAGGTCTTGATGCCAATCGTCTGTATAAGGTGCGCGAGCTCAACGCCATCGACCTGAAACCTCTCTACTGCGAGGGCAAGGCTTATACGGGCAAGTACCTCATGGAGCACGGCTTGGAGATGCCTTATACCAACGAGGTGGACTGGGGCAAGAAGACCGACTGGTCGTCGCGTGTTATTTATCTGGAGGCTGAATGATGAAAAGAGTACTGATGTTTATTGTGTTGGCAATGGCCGCATGCGGCCTCTCTGCCCAGTCGGATTTCGTGAAGGTGAAGGACGGACATTTCGTGCGTGACGGTAAATCTTATTATTATGTGGGTACCAACTTCTGGTATGGTGCCATCCTTGGCTCTGAAGGCCAGGGGGGCGACCGCAAGCGCCTGTGCCGCGAACTCGATAGGCTAAAGTCGTTGGGCATCGATAACCTGCGCATTCTGGTGGGTTCTGATGGAAAACGAGGTGTCAAGACCAAGGTGGAGCCCACGCTGCAGGAGGCTCCTGGAGTATATAACGACACGATATTGGCTGGTCTCGACTATCTGCTCATGCAAATGGAGAAGCGCAAGATGGTGGCCGTGCTCTATCTCAACAACTCGTGGGAGTGGAGTGGAGGTTATGGCTATTATCTTGAGCAGGCAGGTATGGGGCAGGCTCCCCGCCCCGACGAGGCAGGCTATCCTGCCTTTATGCAGTTTGTGTCGCAGTATGCATCCTGCGAGAAAGCCCATCAGCTGTTCTACGACTACGTGCGTTTTATCCTTGGACGCACCAACCGCTATACCCATCGTCGCTATGTGGACGATCCTGCCATCATGTCGTGGCAGATTGGCAACGAGCCCCGTGCTTTCAGCAAGGAAGCATTGCCAGCCTTCGAACACTGGTTGGCAGAGGCAAGTAGGTTGATTCGTTCACTCGACGGCAACCACCTCATCAGTATCGGAAGCGAGGGCAGTTGGGGATGCGAGAACGACATCGCCAGTTATGAACGTATATGTGCCGACAAGAATGTGGACTATTGCAACATTCATCTCTGGCCCTACAACTGGAGTTGGGCACGCAAGGATCATCTCGTGGAAGATTTGGGCGTGTCCTGCAAGAACACCAAGGATTATATCGATGCCCACCTGGCTGTGTGTGCCCGCCTCGGCAAGCCGTTGGTGATGGAGGAGTTTGGCTATCCTCGTGATGGCTTTTCTTTCACACCGGGGTCCAGCACCCAGGGCCGGGATGGATATTATCGATATGTGTTTGGTCTTGTGGCAGACAATGCAGAGAAGGGAGGATACTTTGCCGGTTGCAACTTCTGGGGCTGGGGAGGTTATGCCCAACCTAAGCATGAGCAATGGCAGGTGGGCGACGATTACACGGGCGATCCAGCCCAGGAGGCCCAGGGGCTCAACTCTGTATTTGCTACCGACAAGAGTACCTTGGAGGTGGTGAAGAGTCAAGTGGACAGGATGAATAATATTGGGAAATAAACAAAAAGTTGGTTCTTCTCAAATTTTGGTACAAAAGTTGTGTTATGGTTTTTAGAAGAAGTAGAAATGTCCGTTCCGTGTATTAGAATGTCCGTTCCGTGACACGGAACGGAGATATCTTTGTGGTTTAACGATTTTAGTTGACCACTTTTAGCATTA
>DJOI01000029.1 GCA_002439605.1 Candidatus Segatella mututuai
GTATTCATCCTCTGGTTCGGATGGTTCGGATTCAACCCTGGTTCTCAGCTCGCTGCTTCTGGTGAGGTTAACCGTGTAGCTATCAGCCACGTGTTCTTGACAACCAACTTGGCAGCCGTAGCTGGTGGTCTTGGCACTATGTTCACTTCTTGGATTAAGTATGGCAAGCCATCATTCTCTTTGACTTTGAACGGTATTCTTGCAGGTTTGGTAGCCATCACTGCTGGTTGCGACTTGGTTAGTCCCACAGGCGCATTCATCATCGGTCTCTTGGCAGGTATTCTCCTGGTATTCTCCATCGAGTTCATCGACGTGAAGCTCCACATCGACGACCCTGTTGGTGCAAGCTCGGTACACGGTGTATGTGGTATCTTCGGTACCCTGATGACAGGTCTCTTTGCCCTCGACGGCGGTGCCTTCTATGGTGGCGGCTTCGGATTCTTCGGTGCACAGTGCTTCGGTATCCTCGTCATCGATGCTTGGGCAGCAGTTACGGGCATCATCCTCTTCTGGGGAATCAAGAAGATTTGCGGTCTGCGTGTTGACAAGCGAATCGAGGAGGAAGGCCTCGACATCTACGAGCATGGCGAGAGCTGCTACAACTAACCCATCGGAATTGTTGCCGCAAAGATTGAGTTACTAATGGAGATAAGATTGGGCAGCTGCAGAGATTCTTTCGAGAGGGGCAGCTGCCGCAACCTTAGAAGCCAAGTATTAACACATAAAAAAGAATGAGTATGAAAAGTTTGAAGAAGATTGGATTGTTGGCACTCACATTAGCAGCATGCGCCACGGGTGCACAGGCACAGGATAAGATAGAGGCCAATGTTTCTGCCGATATTGTAAGCCAGTATATCTGGCGTGGTCAGGAATGCGGCGAAGTGTCATTGCAGCCTACATTAGGACTGAGTTGGAAAGGCTTGTCGCTCACCGCATGGGGAAGTGTGGGTCTCTCCAAATGGGAAGACACCAAGGAGTTCGACCTCACCTTGGCTTACCAGACAGGAGGTTTCCACGTTGGTGTCACAGACTACTATTTCAAAACTGAAGAGGGCGAACAACGTTATTTCCTCTACGATGCCCACAAGACAGCGCATGTCTTTGAGGCTAACGTAGGTTACGACTTTGGCCCTGTGGCACTCAATTGGTACACAAACTTTGCCGGCAACGACGGACTAAACAACGAAGGCGACCGTGCTTACTCTTCCTATGTAGAAGCCACAGTGCCATTCCGTCTTGGCGGCCTTGACTGGCAGGGCACATTAGGTGCCGTACCTTATGCCACCACCACTTATTCAGACGCTTCCGGCTTCGCCGTTACCAACGTGGCAGTAAAAGCAACCAAGGACTTGAAGATAACCGACAGTTTCTCGGTTCCAGTCTTTGCTCAGGTTGCTGCCAACCCAAGCACGCAGAAAGCTTACTTCGTAGTTGGATTCACGCTCCAGCCATAAACAGCATTTAAGTTATTTCTTGATTAAACCGCAAAGCCCCTACGTTTTTCGAATTTAAGCAAAGGTGCCGACAGTTCCATGCGAACTGTCGGTACTTTTTTTTGCCTCCCTCTCTACCCTATCCTACCACTCCTTTCCGCCCATACTCCTTTCTATTCAAATAAAATAAGCATCCAACAGTCACCCTGCGCCATTGAAAACGGAATAATCTTACAATCTATAACAAAAATACACAAAAACACTTTCAACATAAAAGCATTTTAATAGATAAAGCTTAAAGATTAAAACATAAAGCTAAAAAGTAACACAAACCGTAAGCTAACATTTCGTTATTCTGTCAAATTGTAGTAATTTTGCAAACAACACTTAACAAAGTGTTATAAATAACCGAAGAAAAGAAAGGAAAAGATATTATGTGTGGAATCGTATCTATCTTCAACATTCAGGAGCAAACCCCTGAATTGCGACAGCAAGCACTTCGTATGAGCCAGAAGATTCGCCATCGCGGACCAGACTGGAGCGGCATCTATTGTGGTGGCTCCGCTATCCTGGCACATGAGCGATTGAGTATCGTAGACCCAGAGAGTGGTCGCCAACCTTTGTTTGCCCCTGACAAAAAGCAGGTGCTTGCCGTAAACGGTGAGATTTATAATCATCAGGACATCCGAGCTCGCTTCGCTGGCAAGTACCAGTACCAGACAGGCTCCGACTGCGAGGTGATTCTTTCCCTCTATCGTGAGATGCGAGAGGACACTGATTTCGACACCTTAATATATAAAGGTGAGGATGCCGTACACGAGCGCATCTGCAAGATGCTTGAAGAACTCAACGGTATCTTTGCTTTCGCCCTTTACGATGTAGAGCGTGATGAGTTTTTGATTGCCCGCGATCCTATCGGTGTGATACCTCTCTACATCGGCTATGACAAGGATGGCAAGGTGATGGTTGCCTCTGAGTTGAAGGCACTCGAAGGACAGTGCGACCACTACGAGCCATTCCTCCCGGGTCATTATTACTATAGCAAGACCCCTGGCATGAAGCGTTATTATACTCGCGATTGGTTCGAGTATGCCGCCATGCAGAAGAAATACCAGATAGATGATACCAAGAAAGCAGCCGAGCAACTTGCTGAGGCTGAACCTCAGGAGAAGGCTGCTGTAGCAGAGATTCACGATGCTCTCGAAGCGTCCGTGAAGCGCCAGTTGATGAGCGATGTGCCATACGGTGTGCTCCTCAGTGGTGGTCTCGATTCATCTGTCATCTCTGCCATTGCCGAGAAATATTCCACCACTCGTGTGGAGAACGGTGGAGAGACCGAGGCCTACTGGCCACGTTTGCATTCCTTCGCCATAGGTTTGAAGGGTGCGCCTGACTTGGCAAAGGCTCGTTTGGTAGCCGAGCACATCGGTACCGTACACCACGAAATCAACTACACCATCCAGGAAGGTTTGGATGCCATCCGTGATGTCATCTACTTCATCGAGACTTACGATGTAACCACCGTCCGTGCATCTACCCCTATGTATCTCTTGGCGCGTGTCATCCGAAGCATGGGTATCAAGATGGTGCTCTCTGGCGAGGGTGCCGACGAGGTGTTCGGTGGTTACCTCTACTTCCACAAGGCACCGGATGCCAAGGC
>DJOI01000069.1 GCA_002439605.1 Candidatus Segatella mututuai
ACTTTCAACCGTACAGGTCGAAGTATTTTTCAGATGTTGGCTGTAGGAGTGATAGCTTTGAGTAGCTGTCAGCTGAAATCTTAGCGTTTGGTGGTTGTTATGAATGATGAATATGTTGCTGGTGGAGGACAAAATGTATTGCCCAAGTCTGTGAACGTTTTTTGGGCACATGTTGCCCACTGCTTGTTCAACGAGAGACCACTGTTTGTTCACTGAAGGACCAAGGCTTGTTCATTGAGGGACCAAGGCTTGTTCATAGATGGCTCGTCGTATGTTTTTCGCTAAATATTGTATGGAAATGAATCTTTTATGATACTTAGCTGATACTTTATCGCCATTTTTTAGAGAAATGTCATTGTTCATAATATTCTTATAATCAAATAGATGATAGATTTTTTAGCATCGATAATGACACATTGATACTTTTGTCGAAAAAAATAACTTACGTGTGCGCGTATATGAATTCTTGAAACCAAGTCCGTCTTCAAGGGTTGAGGCTCTTCGTCAGGTCACCACGCTCCATAAGATTACCATGCAGTTCAAGGGCTGGAATTTGGCAAGGATGGAAGAAGTGCGTGGGATGAGATTAAAACTGCCAATCTAATTCTGTCATTCTCAACGTTTTTTCTTCAAGTCTTACTGATTCTCAACTTTTTGTTGTATCTTTGCACCAGATTTTCTGTGATACAGCCTAAATGATATCGACATAAACGTAAAGACTATTATGAATAGATTTTTCTTTTTGATATTTTTGTCATTGTTGACACACGTAGCGGTGGCAAAGCCCAATTTGGATTCTCTCTATGACTGTCTGGATGAGGCTATCCAGCTGTCGCCTCAATATGTAAAGAAACGAGAGGGACGCATTGCCTCCTTGATGGCGAAGCTCAAGGCTGCAAGAACACAAGAAAATAGATACGAAATAAATTTCGAACTCTTCGAAGAATATAGTGCATACAAGAATGATTCGGCAGTATCTTATCTGTCTAAGTGCGTCATGTTGGCCAAACAGATGAAAGATGTCGTGAGGGAGAATAATGCTAAGGCTTTGTTGGCTTTCCAAAGTTCTACTACGGGCGATTACGTGGAATCTTATAGTATTTTGAGCAAGATGAATACTACACAGATGAATCGTGAAGGATACATGAATTACTTGTGGGCACGCCAACATCTATATAGTGAATTGGCATATTATTGTAGAATTCCTTATCTCCAGAAATATTACGAAGGGATAGCGCTTCAAACCAAGAATTTGATATCTCAGGTATTTCCTCATCAAGATGATCGATATCTCCAAATGATGGAGTTGAATAGCCGTGCCGCCAATGATTTTAAGAATGCTTTGAAGTTTAATGACTTGAGAATGGCACAAGTGAAAGAAGGAACACATGAATACGCCATTGTCGCTTATTATAGAGCTGTAACTTACAAGACTATGAAAGACGACGATACAGCTATTTATTATTTCTTGAAATCGGCATTGTGTGACGCTCGGTTGGCTGTGATGGATCAAGGCTCCATGTGGGAATTGGCAAAACTTTTAAACGAGAACCCAAAGGAGTTTCAGCATTCCTATACTTATATCAAGTTTGCTTGGGATGCAGCGAGAATGTTTAATACGGCTATCCGCAGCAGGCAGATTATGCCTGTGCTCTCAACCATAGAGGAAACTTATCAAGCAGAAATCACTCAGAGCAACAGACAGTTGAAGATGATGATTGGCGTGTCGGTTTTATTGCTTGTAGTGGTGTTAGGATTGCTTCTTTATGTTAACAAGCAGCGGAAGCGATTGGCTTTGGCCCACAAAGAACTGGAACATGCCAACAAAAAATTGTGTTTGGCCAACAAGAACTTGGAACTGTCAAATGCTGAATTGCAACATTCTAATGAAAACCTTACAGTAGCTTATCGTAACTTGAACGAAAGCAATAAGATGAAAGAAGTATATATTGGTCGTTTCCTTCGCCTTTGTGCCATCTATGTGGATAAAATTGAGGCTATGAGAAGGCGTGTCACCAAGTTGGTGAAAGCTAAGGAACTCACTAACTTGCTGGATATGATGCAATCCGACCATGAGTATATCGGTGAGTTGTATGATTATTTCGATGCAGCATTCTTGAAGCTTTTCCCTGATTTCGTGGCAGAGTTTAATGCGTTGCTAAAGCCTGAGGAACGCATAGTCTTGGAAGATGATACGAAACTGACTACAACAATTCGCATTTTTGCCCTCATTCGTCTGGGTATCGAGGATAGTAGCAAGATAGCAGAGTTCTTGCATTATTCGGTAAATACAATTTATAATTATCGTGCCAAGGTGAAGAATGTCGCCTTGTGCAACAGGGAGGAATTTGAGGAAAAAGTGAAGCAAATAGGCATGAAATAACGACATTCTCCGCTATTTATGCCTTAAACCGTTGTAAATCAGTTATTTATCCGCTTTTTATCGGAGTCACAACGGACTTACGACAGAGTAACATTGAAGTTTAAGAGTACCTTATTTTAGTTCGAAAGCTTTCTTGAGCTTAAGTTTGTCGGCTGCATTTCCTACCAAGGCCTCGAAAACCCCAGGCTCGGCTTTCCAAGAATGAGTTGGCTCGTCATAAAAGCTAAGCGCATCTTTGTCGATAGTGATACTTACATCCTTGCTTTCGCCTGGTAGTAAATATACCTTGTGGAAACCTTTAAGTTCTTTGTAAGGGCGGTCTATGGATGCTTTTGTGTCATGTATGTAGGGTTGGACGGTCTCAGAACCCGCACGTTTTCCTGTATTTTTTACTTGAACAGTGATGGTGATTTTTCCATATTGATTCATTTGTTTTTTGTCTGCACGAAGATTGGAGAAGGCAAAAGTGGTATAGCTTAAGCCATGTCCGAACGCAAAGATAGGGCGCGTTTTTTCTTTGTCTGCCCAACGATACCCTACGTAGATGCCTTCTTTGTATTCTTCGTCTATAATATTACCTTTGGCCTTGGCTCCACCTGCTTTGCGCCATGTGCCTGGAAATATGAAGAAGCGTATTGCTTCAACATGTACCTTTTTGCTTGCTTCAATGGGCTCAAGTGCAATTTGTGCTTGATAAGAATCATTTGGCGTATGTAAGGCAGAATCTTTCAGTGCCGTCTTATGAACTGGCTTTCTACGCTTTGCTGAAACAGGCTGACCTATATTTAAGCTTGGCACCATTGACAGTAGTAAGTAAGGATTTTTATGTTTCTAAGCGTGGCTTATTACTCAAAAATGACAGCATTTGGGGTACCGAGTAAGTTACGAAGAAACCCTTAATCGTTTATTTATGCTAAAAAAAAAAGAGATAATAGATTTTTGTCGATAAAATGATTATCTTTGCATGTGTTATGGACATAAAAAAGATAGTAAACAATACATGTAAGGTGGTGTTCTCGCTTGTTCTGGGCGGTGCCATTCTTTATTGGATGTATCGTGGGTTCGATTTTAAACAGGTGGAGCACGTGCTGTTTCACAAGATGAACTGGACCTGGATGTTACTGTCGTTCCCTTTCGGAATCCTTGCCCAGCTCTTTCGTGGCTGGAGATGGAAGCAGACTCTCGAACCTGTAGATGAGCATCCTCGTACAAACGTGTGCGTCAACTCCATCTTTCTTTCCTATGCGCTGAGTCTTGTCATTCCCCGCATAGGCGAGTTCGCACGGTGTGGAGTTCTTAAGAGATGGGACAATGTGTCATTTCCCAAGTCTTTGGGCACCGTAGTTACCGAACGTGCCATAGACTCGCTCTTGGTGATGTTCATTGCAGTTCTGGTGTTTTTGGCGCAGATACCGGTGTTCCTCAATTTCTTTGATACCACAGGAACGAGTCTCGACAGTATATTGTCGAAGTTCAGCACCACGGGCTATTTGGTATGTGGCATTTGTGGTGTAGCCGTACTGATCCTGTTGCATGTACTACTCAAAAAACTCTCAATATATAACAAGGTAAAATCTACTATAGGTGGGCTATGGCAAGGTGTCATCTCTTTGAGAGGTGTTAGCAACGTGCCTATGTTTGTCGCCTTCACCTTAGGCATTTGGATTTGTTATTTCCTGCACTATTTCCTCACGTTCCAGTGTTTCGAGTCAACCTCGCACTTAGGGCTGACGTGCGGTCTCGTTACGTTTATAGTGGGGAGCATAGCCGTGATAGTTCCTACCCCGAATGGTGCAGGTCCATGGCATTTTGCCGTGAAGACGATGCTCATACTCTACGGCGTCCAGTCGGACGACGCACTTTTTTTCGTGCTCATCGTCCATTCTATACAGACACTCTTGGTCATTCTTTTGGGCATATATGCCTGGATGGCTTTGGCATTTACAAAGAAAAGAAACAGTAATCATTAAATAATTATATTATGGCTGACATTAAGAATCTTAAGCCAGTGGAAATCTGGCGCAATTTTGATGCACTAACACAGGTGCCACGTCCATCGGGACATCTTGAAAAAGTACAGACATTCCTACTCGACTTCGCCAAGAAGGCAGGCGTAGAAGCTTTTCAGGACCCAGCAGGCAACATCGTTATGCGTAAACCTGCCACTCCAGGCTTTGAAAACAGAAAGGGAGTAATCCTTCAGGCTCACATGGACATGGTGCCACAAAAGGCAAAGGACAGCAAGCACAACTTTGAGACCGATCCTATAGAAACTATTATCGATGGTGACTGGGTTCGTGCCAACCGTACCACTTTGGGTAGCGATGATGGTTTGGGCGTAGCCACCATCATGGCGGTCATGGAGGCTAAAGATTTGCAGCATGGTCCGATAGAAGGACTCATCACCCGGGATGAGGAAACCGGTATGTATGGCGCCAATGAATTGCCAGAGGGCGAACTCAATGGCGACATTCTATTGAACCTTGACACTGAGTCTTGGGGTGAATTCGTGATAGGAAGCGCCGGAGGTGTAGACATCACAGCCACACTCGACTACAAAGAGGTGGAAACCGACAAGGAAGATGCCGCCGTGAAGGTGACGCTGAAAGGACTGAAGGGTGGACACTCCGGTGTGGAAATCAACGAGGGACGTGCCAATGCCAACAAGTGCATGGTTCGCTTTGTACGCGAAGCCATCGCCGAACTCGACGCACGCCTGGCCTCATGGCACGGTGGTAATATGCGCAACGCCATACCTTTCGAGGCCGAGGTCGTATTAACCCTGCCTAAAGAGAATGTAGAAGCGTTGAACGATTTGGCAGATGACTGGAAGAAAGAGCTGCAGGACGAGTTCAAGGGCATCGAAGATGTGGAGAAGATAGAATTCTTTGCCGAGAACGTAGAAACACCAAAGACGGAGGTTCCTCAGGAGATACAAGACAACCTCGTAGATGCTATCTATGCTTGTCATGACGGTGTGCTGCGTATGGCTCCTTCTATGCCTGACATCGTAGAGACCTCTTCCAATTTGGCCATCATCGCCATAGGAGAAGGAAAGGCTTCTATAAAAATTCTGGCGCGCTCCTCGCACGACGGCTACAAAGAGTACATTGCCACAATGTTGGAGAGCTGCTTCTCCATGGCAGGCATGAAGGTGAAGTTTAGCGGAAACTATGGCGGCTGGAATCCCAACCCAGAGAGTGACATATTGAAACACGTACTCAAGGTGTACAAGGAGCAGAATGGTATAGACGGCAAGGTTCAGGCAGTGCATGCCGGATTGGAGTGCTCTATCATCTTAGGAAAATATCCTCATCTTGATGTCGTGTCGTTCGGCCCGACATTGCTTAGTCCTCACACCCAGAACGAGCGTTGTCAGATTAGCTGTGTGGCACCTTTCTGGAATCTCATGAAGCAGCTGCTTGCCGAAATACCAGAGAAGAAGTAAGGTACAAGGAAAACTTGTTTTTTCCTTTTCGACCTGAATTTAGTTACAATTATGATAAAAAATAGCCGAGGAAGAAATTTCTCGGCTATTTTGTTTACACTTTCGATATTTTTAGTTACCTTTGCAGACGAATTTGCCAATAGAGTGTATTTCTTTGGCATATGTTTAATCAAAACAAAATAAAAATGGACGATTATCACGCGGAAAAGAACCAATTTTAAGCGTGGAGATTCATTGGATGATGCCTCTCACCAAAGGGTGTCCTCATGTCAGTCTCCATAGCTTAGAGTTTATTATTTTTTGGAGATAAAACAATGAGAACATTCTGGAACATTGAAAAGAACCTTACCGCCATCAATGAATGGCAGCCCAATTGCTGGATACAGGTAACCTGTCCTACCGACGAGGATCAGAAACTTTTGGAAGAGAAATTTAATATCCCCGACTATTTCCTCTCCGACATCAGCGATACCGATGAGCGTGCCCGCTACGAATATGACGATGGCTGGATGCTCATTATTCTGCGTATTCCCTACGTCAAGGAAATAAGAAGCCGCACCCCTTACACCACTGTCCCCTTGGGCATCATTCACAAGCGTGATGTCACCATAACCGTGTGCTATTACGAGACCAACATGATGATAGATTTTGTAAGCTACCAGCAGAAGCGAGGGGAAGGGTTCACCGACTACGTCGACATGATATTCCGCCTATTCCTGTCCTCGGCAGTATGGTATCTGAAACGACTCAAGCAAATCAATTCGCTCATAGAGAAGGCCAAGCGCAACCTTGACAACGGCGTAAACAATGAGAGCCTGATCGGACTGAGCCGCCTGCAAGACTCGCTCACTTACTTCATCACATCTATACGCGGCAACGAGAACCTGCTCTCGAAACTGAAGTTCAAACTGCAGGTGGACGAGCTGGATGCCGACCTGATTGAGGACGTCAACATCGAGATGACTCAGGCACGGGAAACTACCAATATATATTCCGACATCTTGGAATCTACGATGGATACTTATTCGAGCATCATCAACAACAACATGAATACCACCATGCGTACGCTGACATCCATCAGTATCGTGATGATGTTGCCGACACTTATCTCCTCACTGTTTGGCATGAACCTCATCAACGGAATGGAGAATAGTCCCTATGGATTTGCGTTTGCATTGTTCATTTCATTCTTCGTATCAGGCCTCACATGGGGCTTTCTGCGCTACAAACGGTTGCTCTAAAGCATAAAATATATTAAAAATATGCAACTTTGTTAGGAATTGTCAATTGTTTTGACTAAGTTTGCAATTCATAATACAAAAAATATGTGTGTCGGGTTGGCTCTACAACAAGATTCATCCCGAAGGAACTCGAATCATAAACGAAATCAAGAGAAATGATGGACTCTCAAGAAAATGCCCTCAATCAGGGTGTCATCGAAGAACCTCAGTTGAAAAACACTGTGGTTGAGGCACCTGAAGTAGAGAATACTTCAGAAGTGGCCGAAACAAAAACCTATGCTACCAAACAGGAAGTACTCGATCGCATAAAGGAAATAGCACATAGCGAAGAAGCTCCACGGAAAGACGAGGTTGATCAGCTGAAGGCTACTTTCTACAAACTCCACCTTGCCGAGAGAGATGCGCAGATGAAAGAATATCTGGCTGACGGTGGTGATCCGGAGAAGTATGTGCTCCTACCCGATGAAACAGAGGAGGCATTCAAGGCGGAGATGCAGATTATCAAAGAGAAAAGAGCAAAGATTTTCCTTGCACAGGAGGAAGAGAAGCAGATAAATCTACAGAAGAAACTCGACATCATCGAAAAGATAAAGGCCATGGCTACGTCGCCAGACGAAGCCAACAAATCATATCAGAAATTCAAAGCCTTGCAGCAGGAATGGAAAGAGATAAAGGCAGTTCCTGCAGACAAAGCCAACGAACTTTGGCGTAACTATCAGTTGTATGTGGAGCAGTTCTACGACCAGTTGAAATTAAACAACGAGGCTCGCGAATACGACTTCAAGAAAAACCTTGAGGCAAAGACCAAACTCTGCGAGGCTGCGGAGAAGCTTGACGAAGAAGAGGATATCATCTCTGCCTTTCATCAGTTGCAGGATCTCCACGCACAGTATCGAGAGATAGGTCCAGTAGCAAAGGAATTGCGCGAACAGATATGGAGTCGGTTCAAAGCAGCCAGCACGGTAATCAATAAAAAGCATCAGCAGTATTTTGAACAATTGCGTGCCAAGGAGGAGGAAAACCTCGAGAGGAAGACTGCACTCTGCGAGAAGATAGAAGCCATAAACCAGCAACAGCACAAGTTTGCTACCGAATGGGAGAACGTTACAAAAGAGGTACTCGAGTTGCAGGGCGAATGGAAGAAAATAGGATTTGCACCACAGAAGATGAACGTGAAAATCTTTGAACGCTTCCGCACTGCCAATGATGAGTTCTTTGCCAAGAAAGCGGAATTCTTTAAGGAATTGAAAGAAGTATATGCTGCCAATATCGAAAAGAAAAAAGCGCTTGTCGACAAGGCAAAGGCACTTTCTGCAAGCACGGAATGGCGCAAGACGGGAGACAAGCTCATCAATCTGCAGAAAGAATGGAAGCAGATAGGTGTGGTGCCACGTAAATTGGGTGACCAACTGTGGCAGGAGTTTATTGATGCTTGCAACCAATTCTTTGAAGCTCGCAACAAGGCCAATGCTGGTACTCGTAGTGCGGAGCACGCCAACTTGGAGAAGAAAAAAGAGGTAGTGTCAAAACTTAAAGCACTGCTCGAGAATGCGGCAGACGGCAATGTACAGCAACAAGTACAGGCGCTCATCGACGAGTACAAGGCAATAGGCCACGTGCCGTTCAAGGAGAAGGATGCAATCTATGCACAGTATCATGATGTACTTGACGAAATATACAAGAACATGCATGTCAGTAACGCCAAGCGACACCTCGACAACTTCAAGAATAATTTGAAGAATGTGGCAGAAAAGGGGGCGGATGCTCTCGACAACGAGCGTGGGCGTCTCTTACGGCGTTTTGACCAGTTGCGATCCGAGATTACAACTTACGAGAACAATCTTGGCTTCCTCAATGCTGCCAGCAAAAAAGGAAACAGCCTTGTGGAGGAAATGAACCGAAAGGTGCAGAAGCTCAAAGACGATCTCGAGCTCGTGAAACAGAAAATAAAGGCTATCGACACCGAAAACAAGTAAGGAAAATCAGCCGAAGTGTTTGCTTGACACTTCGGCTTTATTGTTAGTATGCACGGCATGAGTATTATCTAATGGCTGAAAGTGTCGCTTAAGCATAATGGAGATGAACTGTACCAATAGTTAATAAAAAAGTGAGCCAAATGTCTTGGCTCACCCTCATGCTCTATAAGGATTATTTGATTTCCACTTCGTGCAAATCAACAAATTCACCATTCTTTCTTTTTCTCTCCACGAGCATGTTGAAGAGCTTGCGCTTGCGGTCGCCCTCTATAAATCGGCGGAAGAAAACGTTGGGAATAGCCACGCCCAAGGCGATGCAGATGATGGCGAGCGATGCCTTGATCATATTGTTCATGCCGACCGTTACCTCGCCCACCACGCCGTGCATGTCTATAAAAGCGAAGAGTGCCCGATACATCAGCACGCCAGGAACCATAGGGATGACACTTGGAATGGTTATGCACTGATGGGGGGTATGGAACCAGTGGCGAGCCTTGATGACAATGATGCTGATGAGTGCCGAACCAGCCAAAGATCCTATGCTGAGACCCATGTCAAGCCCCGTATTTCCATTGCTTGGACCTAAGTTGACAAAATTGCGGAAACAAACAGCAATGATGCCACCAACAGCTACTACTGGCAGCAGACGGCGAGGAATACTGAAGATGGTAGAGAACCCCATGGCCGAAACAGCAGCTGCTATGGCATACTCCCAGTAGGCATGATGAGGTGTCATGGTAAGGTCTTTCACGAAATTGTCGATGTGGCACACTTGTATGGCGAAGGCTATGCCAAAAGCCATGGCAAGTATCATTAGCAGCGTGTTGAGGGCTCTTACCATTCCCACCTCGATGTAGCCGTCTATCATGTCGCTTACGAAATTGATGAGAGGTACTCCTGGTACGATAAACAGGGCGCATGCCATCAGTGGATGCCATGGTGTGTTCGAGAGCATGATGTCTGGTAGATGGGAGGCAATGGATGGACTCAGGGACAGGAAGGAAGTAGACCAGGCGATGAGTGTTGCCACGAAAGCGGAAATGCCGATAGCGACATAGTTGTTACAGCCCTTGGTGGGCAGGAACATACGGAGGCGGAAGCCTAAGATGGCTGCCAACGAGCAATAGAAGAAGGCAGGCCAGTCGCAACCAAATTGTATGCAGAATCCACCACAGGCGAAGCCACCGCCCACGGCCACTTGCCAGGGTGTAAAACTACGTTTAGTA
Organism: Candidatus Segatella mututuai; assembly: GCA_002439605.1. GTDB lineage: Bacteria > Bacteroidota > Bacteroidia > Bacteroidales > Bacteroidaceae > Prevotella > Prevotella mututuai. The sequence goes on from DJOI01000069.1 coordinate 10,275, forward strand.
GACTTGATATCCTGCAGAGCCTGTTCGTACTGGTCGAGAGAGTAGTCCTCTCTAATAGCACGCCATGTCAGCTTGCTGACCGAAGAGATGGTGGTAAGGTTGATACCATGCTTCTCGCAGCGCTGAAACTTAGTGAATGAGTGCTCCTCGTCGCTGTAGTTCACCATCAGTACATCCCAGTTTACAAACAAGTGGATGTACTGCTCGTCGAGTCCTAAGAAAGCGGCCGTGCGCTTCATGGTTCGCATGATGCGAGATGTATCGGCGGCACTTTCCATCAGCAGGCTACCGGTACGGAGTAATAGGTCGAGCTTGCGTCTAAGCTCCGATTCGGCTATCTCTTTGCAGTTGTCCTTATGATTGCCGCATTCGCTGTTCTCCTTGTTTTCTTGTTGTGCCAACATAGTTTCCATTTCTTTTCTGTTATCCATTGATGTATCTTTATAATTATTTTTTCTCTTAACGCCGTTTTCTGCTACTTCTTGTTCTGTATCTTCCTGTCCGCTTTTTATCCGAACACAAAGACGATAATCTGAATGGTTACGATGCGCAGGAACATGGCGAATGGGTAAACGTTGGCATAGCCAACTGATGGTGCGTCTGCACTGGTCTGATCTCTTACGTAAGCCAATGCTGAAGGGTTGGTGTTGGCTCCCGCCAAAACACCCAACAGAGTGTAGTAGTTGAAGTGGAAGGCGTAACGGCCAATGATGCCGCCTAATAGGATCGGTATCATGGTGATGGCCATGCCATAAAGAATCCATATCATACCAGACTCTGTGGCCACTGTCTGTATGAACTGTTCGCCAGTGCCTAATCCCACACATGCCAAGAAGATACAGATACCTATCTCGCGAATCATCAGATTGGCGGAAATCGTATTGTAGGTCACGAGATTATACTTGGGACCAAAATAACCTATCAGGATGGCCACGATGAGCGGACCACCCGTCAGTCCGAGTCGCAGGCTCTCTGAAATACCAGGAATGAAGAAAGGTATGTTGGCAACGATGCATCCTAACATGATGCCTAAGAAGATAGGAATCAAGTTAGGATAGTTGAGACGCTTCATTTGGTTTCCCAATACTTTCTCGGTATGGCTGATGGCCAGTTCTGTGCCTACTACGGTAACACGGTCGCCCAGTTGCAGCTTGAGGCTTGGTGTGGCAATGAGGTCGACACCGGCACGGTTTACACGGGTGATGTTGGTTCCTAAGTTGGAGCGTATCTGCATTTGGCTGATGGTCTTACCGTTGATGCCATGCTTTGTGACGAGGATGCGACGGGTTATCAGTTCGTTGCCATATTGTTCCCAGTCTATCTCCACCTGCTCGCCCAGCAAGGCTGTTATGGGTTCTTGTACTGTAGGATGAGCCACGATAAACACCACGTCGTCCTCGTTGAGAATGGTATGTCCATTTACTATCTCATGATGATCGTCGCTGTCAGGACGATGGATTTTAGAAATCATGAAGTCGCGTCCCAAGAGTTCTCGCACCTGCTTTACGGTGTCTCCAAATATCATCTTGTTGGTGATTTTTACCGAGAAAGTATTTAGAGTCATGGCTTCCAGGTGTCCCTTGCCGCTTTTGGCCTCGTCTTCCTCCTTTTGTTTATTAATGTGGAGAGCATATCTCAGAATGGCGAACGAAAGGATAACGCCCAGCACACCCATGGGATAGGCGATGGCATAGCCAGCTGCGATACTGGGGGCGTCAATATGTCGCAGGTCGCTGAATGCCTGCTGCGCAGCACCCAATCCAGGAGTGTTGGTTACGGCACCCGACAGAATACCTGTCATCGAGGTGATGGAAGTTCCTGAAGCATAGAATATTCCCAGTGTGGTGATGATGCTCAATGCTATCACTATGACGCTGAGCATGTTGAGGCTTTTGCCGCCATTCTTGAAAGACGAGAAGAAACTTGGACCCACCTCAAGGCCGATGGAGTAAACGAAGAGTATCAGTCCGAACTCCTTCAGAAAGTGGAGTAGGTGCTCATCGAGATTGAGCGAGAAATGACCAAAGACAAGGCCGATGAAAAGAATCCAGGCCAAGCCTAAGGATACACCTTTTACATGAATCTTACCTAAACACAAGCCCAATGTTATGACTAAAGATAAAATCATCACCGAATGGGCGACACCGCCTCCCCAAAGGTCGGGAAAACCATAAAATAGATTCCTTAAAATTTCCATAACTACTTTTGTGATTCGAGGTTCGCAAATTCTCTCTTACATGCGAATGTTTGGTTGTATTTGAATTTTCGGGTGCAAAGGTACTAATTTTTATTGATTTGTAGCTTTGTCTCATGCTTTTTTTGTACTTTTGCAACCGAAATTTTGTGCAGAGAGGTATTCTCGCATTTTTTCATCGTCCGATAAAGAAACTTTTTGCAACTTCGTCGTCCGATAGCAGCATTTTTTAAGTAACACATTGTTCTCATCATGTTGGATATAAAGAGTTTGGAGGAAAAACGCATTGCCGTTTTGCTTTCGGGAGGAGTGGACAGCTCCGTAGTGGTGTGGGAGTTTGCCCGGCTGGGCTTGCATCCCGACTGCTTCTACATCAAGATAGGTCCAGAGGAGAAGGAGGAGTGGGACTGCTCTTCCGAGGAAGACCTCGAAATGGCTACAGCCGTAGCTGCCAAATATGGTTGCAAGCTACAAGTGGTAGACTGTCATCAGGAGTACTGGAACGAGGTGACACGCTACACTATGGAGAAGGTGAGGGCTGGCTATACGCCCAATCCAGATGTGATGTGCAACAGGCTCATCAAGTTTGGTGCCTTCGATGCGAAGATGGGATTCAACTACGACCTGATAGCAACAGGCCATTATGCGCAGACAGAGATTGACGAGCAAGGCGACAAGTGGCTTGTGACAAGTCCCGATCCCGTGAAGGATCAGACCGACTTCTTGGCTCAGATCTACTCTTGGCAGCTTCGCAAAGCCATCTTTCCCATTGGCCATTACGTGAAGAACGAGGTGCGAGAAATAGCTGAGGCGGAGCATCTTGTCAACGCCAAACGCCGCGACAGTCAGGGCATCTGCTTCTTAGGACAGATAAACTACAACGACTACATTCGGCGCTATTTGGGCGACAATCCTGGCGACGTGGTGGAACTGGAGTCAGGCAAACGAATAGGTGAACATAAAGGGCTATGGTATCACACCATCGGTCAGCGTAAGGGACTTGGCTTTGGTGGAGGCCCTTGGTTTGTTGTGAAAAAAGATGTGGAGCAAAACATCCTTTATGTGAGTCATGGTTATGATCCGCAGACTGCTTATAAAAAAGATTTCCCGCTGCATGACTTCCACTTCCTTACTCGCGAGGTGGACATGCATCATGTCACCTTCAAGATACGCCATACTCCAGAATGCCACCCTGCCACAATAGAACGTATGGCAGACGGTCGCCTGATGGTACATGCCAAGGAATCCATACACGGGGTGGCGCCAGGACAGTTTTGTGTGGTGTATGATGAGAGTCATCATCGTTGTTATGGCTCGGGCGAAATCACCGTATGAGGGCATTGCTGCCATTCTCAAGGTAAGGTGCTTTGCTAAAATGTATGCGAACATCAATAGGATAGTCAAAAATAGTACAATAATTATAAAAAATCAGTTGAAAGGGCTGATAATTCGGAATTTTTATCTAATTTTGCACTTTGGTTTTACGTAGGTGTCTTCAAGCATCTTGTTACCACAAAGAAAAGAATAAAGAAATTATCGAATAATAATGAAGAAGAAAATTCAGTTCAGTCTCGTCTATCGAGACATGTGGCAGAGTTCTGGTAAGTTCCAGCCACGCAAGGATCAGTTGGCAAAGATTGCGCCAGTTATCATCGAGATGGGCTGCTTCAGCCGTGTGGAAACTAATGGTGGTGCTTTTGAGCAAGTTAATCTTCTCGCAGGTGAAAATCCTAATGAGGCAGTGCGCGCATTCTGCAAGCCTTTCAATGAGGCTGGTATCAAGACTCACATGCTCGACCGAGGTCTGAATGCTCTTCGTATGTATCCTGTTCCAGACGATGTGCGTGCTCTCATGTATAAGGTAAAGGCTAAACAAGGTACTAACATTACCCGTATCTTTGATGGTTTGAACGATGTTCGTAATATCATCCCTTCTATCAAATGGGCAAAGGAAGGTGGCATGACGCCTCAGTGTGCGCTCTGCATCACCAATTCTCCTGTACATACGCTTGAATATTATATGAATGTTGCCGATCAGCTCATTGCCGCTGGTGCAGAGGAAATCTGCTTGAAGGATATGGCTGGTATCGGTCAGCCTGCATTCCTCGGCAAGCTTACCAAGATGATCAAGGACAAGTACCCTAACATCCTCATCCAGTACCACGGTCACTCTGGCCCAGGTCTCTCCATGGCTTCCATCCTTGAGGTTTGCAACAATGGTGCCGACATCATTGATACAGCCATCGAGCCATTGTCTTGGGGTAAGGTTCACCCAGACATCATCTCCGTAATCAGCATGCTGAAAAACGAGGGCTTCGAGGTGCCTGAGATCAACATGACCGCCTACATGAAGGCTCGTGCCTTGACACAGGAGTTCATCGACGACTGGTTGGGCTACTTCATTAACCCAGGCAATAAGATCATGTCTTCCTTGCTTCTCGGTTGCGGTCTCCCTGGCGGTATGATGGGCTCTATGATGGCAGACCTCGGTGGTATGCGTCAAACTATCAACAACATCCGCAAGAAGAAGGGCGAG
>DJOI01000070.1:0-1028 GCA_002439605.1 Candidatus Segatella mututuai
AGTTAGGCATGACGGCAACGCCATGTCGCATGAAAAAGGAGTCGTTCGGCAAGTTGTTTGAGAATCTGTTGACCTCGCCTCCGACCCAGGATTTTATCCAACGTGGCTATCTTGCGCCCTACGACTATGTGGTTATCGGGCAGTTCTCGCAAGACCAGTTGACCATCAACAGTTTGAAAGGGCGTGGCAGCGACGGCGACTATTCCGTCAAGGAGATGGACGAGAAACTGAATGTGCCGCAATCCATCAAGCGACTGTATGAAAGTATCGTGAAATATGCCAACGGCAAGAAAGGCATTGTCTATGCCATCGACATCGACCATGCCCAGATGATAGCCTCTTACTATGAGGCCATGGGCATCAAGGCGGTGGCATTGGACAGCAAGACTCCTGCCAATACCCGACAGCGGATGGTGGAGGCTTTCAGAAATGGAGAGTTGGACTGTATGGTGAACGTGAACCTCTTTGACGAGGGTTTTGACTGTCCCGATGTGGAGTATATCCAGATGGCTCGTCCAACGCTGTCGCTCGCCAAGTACTTGCAGATGGTGGGGCGAGGACTGCGTATCAACCGCAAGCAGAAAGATAAAGTGTGCATGATTATCGACAACGTGGGTAACTACCGTAAGTTCGGGTTGCCAGACAAAGAGCGCAACTGGAAATCAATGTATGCTGGCTTGAGGGCAGGAAAGGGCACGATACCACCATACGCAAAGAAGGCCAATGGAGTAATCATTGCAAACAACGACATGGTGTTTGTGGCGCAATATGACACGCAAAAGCAGAGACAGAGTAGCAAGCAACGCTACGACTATCTACAGAAGGTGAAGCCGTTTGAGGTTTCGGGTAGATGGGGGCTACGTGTGGGTGACGACATCATCCTCCAGCCCATGTATCGTAAAATCCATGACTTTGTGGGTGGTTTCGCCATCTTTGAGCTTGCCCCCAACCGAATGGGCATCCTGACAAGAAACGGCAAGGTGTATTGTCCTGCCGACTATCTGGATATAAAGATTCTGCCGAAGAAC
>DJOI01000070.1:1114-11044 GCA_002439605.1 Candidatus Segatella mututuai
AAGTGGGGGTATTGAGAAATAGTAAAAGAAAAATATGGAACGCAAAGAACAGACCGGATAGGCTCATTGGAGATTTGAATGAGGGATAGGCGCGAAATTGGAATTTTGAGTAAAAATCAACAGAAAGTTGACAAAAAGTCTGCTAATTTAAGGTATTTCCCTTTTGTAAAGAGCAAAGACATGAAAAGACACCTTATCTATTATATATACTTAATATTCATGTGGCAATTGCTAAAAAAGAATTATCTAAATATGAAAATATTTCAACCATACAGGTCGAAAAGTTTCTGTTTTATTTTGTATTGTCTTCGATTTGGTGTAACTTTGCACCCGCAAGCTACAAATTGATGAAAATTGATGAAAGTTGTTTTCTAACTAATTAAAAGATTAGATTATGAGTGAACAGATTGAGCAACAGAATAACAAGGTACAGGAAAAAACAGAAGAAACGGCCACGGAACAGATGGCAGGTTTCCAGGTGGTAAACGAGGGATTCACTACACGTGAGGCCATCGAGGAAGCCAAACGATGTCTGCACTGTAAGATTCCTCAGTGTCGCAAGGGATGTCCTATCGAAAACGATATTCCAGACTTCGTGCACGAACTCTCCATGGGCAACATGGGCTCGGCGATGTCCATCATCAATGCCAAGAGCAACCTGCCCGCCATCTGTGGGCGTGTTTGCCCTCATGAGAAACAATGCCAGGGTCACTGTGTGCTGGGCAAGAAGGGTAAGCCTGTACAGATAGGCAAGCTGGAACAGTTTGTCGCCGATTTCGATACTGAGATGAACCTCTCTCGCGAGAAGCTTCCTCAGAAGACTCGTGGACGTGTGGCTGTCATCGGTTCGGGACCTGCCGGGCTGACTGTCGCGGGCGACTTGGCTCGCCAGGGCTTCAATGTTACTATCTTCGAGGGACAGGCGGAACCGGGTGGCGTGCTGATGTATGGCATTCCGGAGTATCGTTTGCCAAAGTCGGTGGTACGTGCAGAAATAGAGAAAATAGAAGCCTTGGGCGTTCAGTTTATCACCAATTGCATGGTGGGCGAAAATAATGTAACTGTGGACAGCTTGTTCCGTGCTGGTTATGATGCCATCTTTATGGGCACAGGTACGAGTGTACCTCAAAACATGGACTCTACACCAGGTTCTAATTTGCATGGCGTGAGCCAGAGTACTTATTTCCTGCACAATGTCAATGCCTATAATGAAGGAGCCTTGACACGCGACATGGTGCCTCTTCGTGATGGAGAGAAAGTGGGTGTCATTGGCGGAGGAAACGTGGCGATGGATGCAGCTCGAACCGCCATTCGATTGGGCGCCGACGTGACGGTGCTCTATCGCAAGACGCAGGAAGAGATGCCTGCTATACAGAGCGAGTATGAGGAGGCTGTGAAAGAGGGTGTCAAGTTTGAGTGGAAAACTACTGTCAAGGCATTCCTCAAGGGTAAGAACGGAAGGTTGGGAAGTTGCGTGCTCAATACTCCGGAAGGTGAATGCGTGGAGAAGTTCGACCGTATCTACTTGGCTATAGGTTCACGCCCAGCCAATCGTATTGTCTCTACTACGGCAGGTATCGAGGTTGACGAAAAAGGTTATGTGAAGGTGGTGGAGCGTCCTTACGGTATGACAACCCGCAGAGGAGTGTTTGCCGGAGGCGACGTGGTTCATCATCCTCAGACCGTGGTGCTTGCCATGAAGGCTGCCAAGGAGGTGGCTCAGGGCATAGCGCAATATGTCGATGCCATCAAGTTGCTTGAAGAGGCAAGGCGCATAGAGAAGAGTGGAACGACAGGAGCAAATAACGTTATAGATTTTTAAATCGCATTAATATCTCCCAAAACTCATTTGTGGTTTTGGGAGATATTGTTTTTTTATTTACTTTTGTCGTAAGAAAAAGTTAAAGTGATGAAGAAGGCAATATTGATGATAGTGCTGGTATGTTGGGCTGCGGTAATGGCCAAGGCGCAGAGAACTTGTGTCATAGCCAATGCCGAGGACCATGTGCCCATACGGGAAGCATTGATTCATACTGACAACAATCATTGGGCGCGTACCGACTACAGGGGCTATTGGACCATGAAATACCAGTTTGACAGCGCCACGGTGTCGAAGCCTGGCTTTCTGAAGACTACCATCTATCTGAAAAATCTCCCCGATACGGTGTTTCTGTTGCCACAGAGCCATCAGCTTAGCGAGGTAGAAGTATGGGGAGAGAATATGCCCGGCATCAAGGGCATCCAGAGCGATGCACATCGGCAGGCTGAGATAGGTGGCGCGGAGGCTCCTCAGGGCGTTGCGAGCTTCGACTTCGCCCGGATGATTGACAAGAGGGGGAGGCGTGACCACAAGCATCTGCAAGAGGCGCGCAAGATATTCGGCGAAATGGAGCGTAAAGACCCTGTGGTGGCTGCCTACGAGAAGGCTACGGGAAAGAAATACCAGGCAAACGACAGTGTGACGACTTCTAACGTTGAGCCAATAGCTGCCAATGGGAAGGATGCTGCGACACCTGGAGCGAAAAAGGCAAAAACGGAAGAAGAAAGGATGGAACAAGTCCGGAAATCTGGGAAGGAGGAAAACAGGGGGCAAGGAAAAAAGTCGCTTCCCGCAGATGCAGAAAAACCATCCAAAAGGGTGCGGGTGTCTATAGAACAGTCGGTAAGCATCCTAAAGTGACTTGTTGAGAATGCTTTTTTGGTCTGTATTATAGATTTTCAGAATTATTTTCGTAACTTTGCAGCCAAAACAAAAAATGAATTAAAAATGTTTGAAAATTTAAGTGATAGACTGGAACGCTCCTTCAAGATTTTGAAGGGTGAGGGTAAGATAACCGAAATCAACGTGGCCGAGACCATGAAGGACGTGCGTCGTGCCTTGCTCGATGCCGATGTCAACTTCAAAGTGGCCAAGGAATTCACCAACAAGGTGAAGGAGAAGGCTTTGGGCATGAATGTGCTTACTGCCGTGAAGCCAGGACAATTGCTGGTGAAGTTGGTTCATGATGAGCTGGCAGAGTTGATGGGAGGCGAGGAAGCTCCCTTGAAGCTCGAGAGCCATCCTGCCGTCATCCTCATGAGCGGTCTTCAGGGCTCGGGTAAGACCACATTCAGTGGCAAGCTTGCCAACATGCTCAAGACCAAGAAGGGCAAGAAGCCGTTGCTCGTGGCTTGCGACGTTTATCGTCCAGCTGCCATTGACCAGTTGAAGGTGGTGGGCGAGCAAATAGGTGTTCCTGTATATTGTGAGCCGGAGAACAAGGATGTTTGCGCCATTGCCGACCATGCCATCCAGCAGGCAAAGACCAATGGCAATGATGTGGTCGTCGTCGATACCGCAGGTCGTCTGGCCATTGACGAGCAGATGATGAACGAGATTAGTCGTCTTAAGAATCATCTTCGTCCCGACGAGACTCTCTTCGTGGTAGATTCCATGACGGGCCAGGATGCAGTCAATACAGCGAAGGAATTTAACGACCGCCTTGATTTCGATGGTGTGGTTCTTACCAAGCTTGATGGCGATACACGTGGTGGTGCGGCTCTTAGTATTCGTACCGTGGTAACCAAGCCTATCAAGTTCATCGGTACAGGCGAGAAGATGGAAGCCATCGATGTGTTCCATCCTGCCCGTATGGCAGACCGTATCTTGGGCATGGGCGATGTCGTTTCCCTCGTGGAGCGTGCCCAGGAGCAGTTCGACCTCGAGGAGGCGAAGAAACTGGAGAAGAAGATTCGTAAGAACCAGTTTGATTTCAATGACTTCTATGCCCAGATTCAGCAAATCAAGAAGATGGGCAATATCAAGGACTTGGCGGGCATGATTCCTGGCGTGGGCAAAGCCATCCGTGATGTGGATATCCCGGACGATGCCTTCAAGGGCGTTGAGGCCATCATTCAGAGCATGACTCCCAAGGAGCGTTCTAACCCTGGTATCCTTAATACCAGCCGCCGCCAGCGTATAGCCAAAGGGTCGGGCACCAATATCCAGGAGGTAAACAAGCTCATCAAGCAGTTCGACCAGACCCGAAAGATGATGCAGATGATGACTGGTGGCGGAATGGCAGGCATGATGAGCCGCATGAAGGGTATGAAGGGAATGCCTGGTATGCCCAAGATGCCAGGGATGTAACGTTAAGTGTGAAGAGTGAAGAACGAAGCGTGAAAAGTCGTATGCTCTTGTAACTTGACATTTAACACATAACATTTAACATTGTATGAAAATAATCGACGGAAAGGAGACGGCTGCCGCCATCAAAGAGCAGATAGCGGAGGAGGTGCGGAAAATCGTCGCCAACGGTGGCAAGCGACCGCATTTGGCTGCCGTGCTCGTAGGGCATGACGGAGGTAGCGAAACCTATGTGAAGAACAAGGTGCTTGCCTGCGAGAAGTGTGGGTTCAAGTCGACCCTCGTTCGCTATGAGGAGGATGTGACGGAAGAAGAACTGCTGGCTTGCGTGGATAGGCTCAACAAGGACGACGATGTGGATGGTTTCATCGTGCAGCTTCCTCTTCCAGCCCATATTGACGAGCAGAAAATCATCATGGCTATCGACTATCGCAAGGATGTGGATGGTTTCCATCCCGTCAATGTAGGTCGCATGGCTATTGGTCTGCCTTGCTTCATCTCGGCTACTCCATTGGGCATCTTGACGCTCTTGCAGCATTATCATATCGAGACGAGCGGCAAGAAATGCGTCGTGCTCGGACGCAGCAATATCGTGGGCAAGCCCGTGGCGCAGTTGATGCTGCAGAAGCAATATGGCGATGCCACGGTGACGGTCTGCCATTCACATTCCAAGAACCTCAAGGAAGAGTGTCGCGGGGCGGACATCATCATTGCCGCCATCGGCAAGCCGAACTTTGTGACGGTCGACATGGTGAAGCCCGGGGCCGTGGTCGTCGACGTGGGCACGACGCGTGTTCCCGATGCCAGCAAGAAAAGCGGTTTCCGTCTCAATGGAGACGTGAAATTCGACGAGGTGGCTGAGAAATGTTCTTATATCACGCCCGTGCCAGGCGGAGTGGGGCCGATGACTATCTGTTCGCTGATGAAGAACACATTGTCTGCGGGAAAGAAAGAATTTTTCAAGTAGGTGTTACTTGAATTGTTGGGGACTCTCTAATTTAGGAGGCTGGGTGTAGTGATACACTTGGCCTTCGTTTTTTTTGTTCTTTCGGTCGAGAGTATGCGCACTCATAGTGGTATATTATATATAATTATGTGTTCGTGCGGACATAAGAAAAACAAAGTGGTTTGTTGAGGGGCACATAAGTAGAAATGGAGGTTATGGTAGGGGTGCACATGAATGGTGTGGAACAGAAGATTGCTTGTGGCTATTGGAAAAGTAAAAAAAAATGTGCTTTTTTCCAGTTTCCAAGGAAGAATCGTAAAATATTGCAGGAAAAGTTTGGTAGTTAGGTTTTTTTTTTATTACTTTGCACTCGATTTCAAGATGTGCAATGAGTGTGCAATAATAAAAGAATTCAATAACATTTTTAATAAATTAATTTTTAGAGAGACATGAAAAAGTTAGGTTTATTGTTTGCTGTTGCAGCAATGGCAGCGTCAGTAAATGCACAGACAGTTACTGAGAGCAAAACATTTGACAACTTCTACATCGGTATCAACGGTGGTGCTCAGGTAAAGACTACTGGCGTAAGCTGGATGAAGAACTTGAACTCTAACGCAGGCCTTCGTATCGGTCGCTGGTTTACTCCAGTGTTCGGTTTGGCTGCTGAGGGTAATGCTTACTTCAACGATCACTGCATGCCACAGTCTAAGACAGTAGTTCGCTACATGAACGTAGGCTTGATCGGTACTGTAAACTTGAGCAACTGGTTTGGTGGTTACAAAGGCGAACCACGTACATTCGAGGTAATTCCTGTTTACGGCTTCGGTTGGGGGCACACATTTGGTACAGGTGACAAGGAGTACAACGCTCTTACTTCCAAGGCAGGTATCGACTTCACATTCAACCTTGGCAAGGCTAAGGCATGGCAGTTCTATGTTGAGCCTTCTATGAACTGGGCATTGAATGGCTCTGGCTACGAGGGTGTTGCTTATAACATCAACAAGTCTGCGTTCCAGTTGAACGCTGGTTTCATCTACAAGTTCAAGAACTCTAATGGTACTCACAACTTCACTATCGCTCAACTTCGCGACCAGAATGAGATCGATGGTTTGAACAGCCAGATTAACAGCCTCCGCGGCGACTTGAACAACAAGGACGCTCAGCTTTCTGCCAAGGATAAGGAAATCGCCGACTTGAAGAACCAGCTCGCTAACCAGCCAAAGTATGTGAAGCCAGCTACAGCTACCAACTTGCAGCCTACAGTGTTGTTCCGTCAGGGCAAGGCTGTCGTTGACAAGAGCCAGATGCCAAACATCGAGTTGATTGCTCAGTATATGAAGAACCACGCTGACGCTAAGGTTGAGATTAAGGGTTATGCTTCTCCTGAGGGTAATAAGGAATTCAACCAGGCTCTTTCTCAGAAGCGTGCCGATGCAGTTAAGAATGTGCTCGTTAAGAAGTACAAGATTGCCGCTGATCGCTTGACAACCAAGGGTATGGGCGCAACAGACAAACTCTTCAAGCAGGTTGAGTTCAACCGTGTATCTACTTTCAACGACAACGCAGTTGCCGAGTAATTGAGAGCAATACGCAAAAAGGATATTGAATAATATCTACATATCGAGTCCCTAAGGTTTCGACCTTGGGGACTTTTTTCGTTTTGGTAACTAATTGAAAATAAATGTATAGGATGTTTGACAAATTATAAGTTTTTATACTGTTTTTGTAACAAAATACGTGTTTTTGCGAAAGTTTATGCGATATTCGTTGGCTATTACATAAAAACTCAGTATCTTTGTAGCCAAATAAACGAAGATACAAAAATGATGAAACATCCATTAAGAAGTAGTGTCTGTACTGAAGGCAGAAGAATGGCAGGTGCCCGTGCACTTTGGGTAGCTGCAGGTATGAAACATGAGCAGTTTGGCAAGCCAATCATCGCTATCGTGAACAGCTTCACGCAGTTTGTACCAGGTCATACTCATCTTCATGAGATAGGTCAGATCGTCAAGAAGGAAATCGAAGCCATGGGCTGCTATGCGGCCGAATTCAATACCATCGCCGTGGATGACGGTATCGCCATGGGCCACGACGGCATGCTCTATTCATTGCCAAGCCGTGATATCATCGCCGACTCCGTGGAGTATATGGTCAACGCCCACAAGGCTGATGCCATGATCTGCATCTCCAACTGCGACAAGGTGACCCCTGGTATGTTGATGGCCTCTATGCGCTTGAACATTCCTACCGTGTTCTGTTCGGGCGGTCCTATGGAGGCTGGACGCTGGAAGGGCGAGAACGCCGACTTGATTACCGCTATGATTAAGGGTGCCGATACCAGCGTAAGCGATGAGGAAATGAAGCAGATCGAGCAGTGCGCTTGCCCGGGTTGCGGTAGTTGCTCGGGTATGTTTACCGCCAACTCCATGAACTCTCTGACGGAGGCCATCGGCTTGAGCCTTCCAGGCAATGGTACCATCCTCGCTACCCACAAGAACCGCATCCAGCTTTTCAAGGACGCGGCTCGCCAAATCGTGAAGAACGCTTATGCTTATTATGAGGATGGCGATGAGAGCGTATTGCCTCGCAATATAGCTACACGTGATGCTTTCCTCAATGCCATGACATTGGACATCGCCATGGGTGGTAGCACCAATACTGTGCTCCACTTGCTGGCTGTGGCTCAGGAGGCTGGCACCGACTTCAAAATGGAAGACATCGACCAATTGAGCCGCAAGGTGCCTTGCCTCTGCAAGTTGGCTCCTAACACCCAGAAGTATAGCGTGCAGGAGTGCAACCGTGCCGGTGGTATCATGGGTATCTTGAACGAGCTTAACAAGGGTGGTTTGATCAATGGCGCAGTAAAGCGTGTGGATGGAAAGACACTCGATGAGCAGATGAAGAAATATGATATTACGGGTTCTGAGATTGACCCAGAGGCTGATAGAATCTATCACTCGGCTCCAGGCAGAAAGTTCTCTACCGTAATGGGTAGCCAGGACGCGCAGTGGGAGAGCCTCGACACCGACCGTGAGAATGGTTGCATCCGTGACCTCGAACATGCTTACACCAAGGATGGCGGTTTGGCAGTTCTCTTCGGTAACATCGCACAGAACGGCTGCGTGGTGAAGACGGCTGGTGTCGATCCTGTGCTTTGGCACTTCGAGGGTCCTGCCGTTTGCTTCGACTCTCAGGAGGATGCTTGCGAGGGAATCCTCGGCGGCAAGGTCAACTCGGGCGACTGCGTGGTGATTACCCACGAGGGTCCCAAGGGTGGTCCTGGTATGCAGGAGATGCTTTATCCCACCTCTTACATCAAGAGCCGCCATCTCGGCAAGGAGTGCGCCTTGATTACCGATGGTAGATTCTCTGGTGGTACATCTGGTTTGAGCATCGGTCATATCAGTCCTGAGGCTGCCGCTGGTGGCAACATCGGCAAGATCAAGGACGGTGACATCATCGTCATCGACATTCCAAGCCGTTCCATCAACGTGAAGCTCTCCGACGAGGAGCTAAATGCCCGCCCACAGCAGCCATTGAAGCGAACCCGTGTGGTTAGCAAGGCATTGCGTGCCTACGCTCAGAGCGTGAGCTCTGCCGACAAGGGCGGCGTGAGAATCATAGATTAAAATGGGAATAAAAGTTTTTGGATATTCAGTTGGTCGAGAACGGGGGCATTCTAATCCCTGTTCTCGTATAGTACATAATATATTATAAATAATGGTAAAAGAAGTAGTTTCAGGAGCTGAAGCATTGATGCGCTCTTTGCAGGCTGAAGGTGTGAAGACCATCTTCGGCTATCCGGGCGGAAGCATCATGCCTGTGTTTGATGCGCTGTATGGTTACACGAGAGGAGAGAACAAGGTGTTTGACCACATCTTGGTACGCCACGAGCAGGCTGCTGCTCACGCTGCGCAGGGCTATGCCCGGGTCAGCGGCGAAGTGGGCGTGACACTCGTGACCAGCGGCCCTGGCGCAACCAATACGCTGACTGGCATTGCCGATGCCATGATGGATTCTACGCCAATTGTGGTCATTGCGGGTCAGGTGGGTGTCGGTGCCTTGGGCACGGATGCCTTTCAGGAGGTCGACTTGGTGGGCGTAACCCAGCCTATCTCCAAGTGGTCCTATCAGATTCGCCGTCCGGAGGATGTGGCGTGGGCTGTGAGCCGTGCTTTCTATATCGCTCGCAGCGGTCGTCCGGGTCCTGTGGTGCTCGACTTCACCAAGAACGCCCAGACTGCCACTTGCGAGTGGGAGGGGTTCGTGAAGTGCGAGAAGGTGACTTCCTACGATCCTTATCCTAAGATAGACGAGAGGGCGGTGGCAGAGGCTGCCGAGTTGATCAATAGCGCCAAGAAGCCGTTTGCCCTCGTGGGACATGGCGTGGAGCTGGGCAATGCCCACAACGAGTTGATTGAGTTCTTGGAGAAAGCCGACATCCCCGCAGGTCGTACCTTGCTCGGTCTCTCAGCCTTGCCGAGCAATCATCCGTTGAACATGGGCATGCTCGGTATGCATGGTTCTTATGCCACCAACATGAAGACGCAGGAGTGTGATGTCCTGATAGCCATCGGCATGCGATTCAGCGACCGCATCATCGGCGTGCCTTCCAAGTATGCCAAGCAGGCGAAGATTATCCACCTCGATATAGACAAGGCTGAGATCGACAAGGTCATCAAGACCGACGTTGCTGTGATTGGCGACTGTAAGCAGACGTTGCCTGCCATCACTCGCTTGCTCGACAAGAATGTGCATCGCGAGTGGCGCGACTCTTTCGAGGTGTATCGCAAGCAGGAGCAGGAGAAGGTCATCGAGAAGGACATCCATCCTACAGAGGGACCTCTCTTGATGGGCG
>DJOI01000013.1 GCA_002439605.1 Candidatus Segatella mututuai
TTTGACAAAAGTACAATATTCTTGTCAAATGACCAAATAAATGGTAGAAAAACAATAAAAACAAGCAGATTTTGCCATAAAAAATGTTTTTCTCTTCGCAGAATCGGATATTTACTTTATCTTTGCAGGAAGATAAGTTGCATCTCAGCCATGCTGTCAAGCAAGCTTATTGTTTGCATTCGACTTGCATTGTCTTCACAATTATAATATGAAACGACGACTATACATTTTTTCCATTTGGGTAGCCATGATGGGTATGTTCCTCTCGACGATGATGCTCCATCATCATCACTACGAGCGTATCTGTATGGCTTTGGAGGTGTGTAGTCTGGATGGAAGTCTGAATGATGAGCATACAGAGCACCATGATACAGAGCACGATGGATGTCAGGTGAACCAGATGCACCATTTCTTAGTCAAGAACAAAGTGGCGAAGTCTACTGCCAGATTGGTTCTTGATGCCAGTCAGCAGACCTTTGTTCGTCCTGCTGATGTTCGTTTCTTCTATCTTTCTGCCCGGGTGGCAACAGAGTGGGAGACTGCTACTTTGCTTTTGCCCGAAGAATCATGTTCGGCTCTCAGCAGGCGTGGTCCTCCTTTATTTTTCTCTTGATTGGATTATTATAGACCCTTTTGTTGCCCTTGTAAGTTAAAATTTTTGAGGGCTTAAGGTAAAGTGTGTGTTGTGTGCAAGGCCTGGAGTATGCAAAAAGTTGCATACGGAACTTTTGTAGCTTTGCAGCTAATAACTAAACAAGCAAGTGAAATGATAAAAAGAATATTGATAGTAGTGGCAGCGACAGCTGTCGCCATTTTGGGCTTCATGCTTTGGCAAAAGTCACAAGCGGAGGATTCTCATGGCGAGCATGATCATGAGGAGCATGTGGATGTGGAGAACATACTGTTGAACGACCGACAAATCAAGGCAGTCGATCTGAAGTGGGGAAATGTGGAAACACGTGAGCTTGATGCTACGATACAAGTTAACGGTTCTTTGGTGCTTCGTGCACAAAACGTCGGAATGGTGACTTCGCTGATGGGGGGCGTGGTAAAGAATATTTATGTAAAGGAAGGTCAGTATGTGGCAAAAGGACAAGTTGTGGCAACGGTGGAAAACACTGATGTCCTGTCGCTGCAGCGTGAATACTTTACCACTTATCAGGAGTGCAAGTCTGCCCGACAGGAGATGGAACGGCAGAAACTGTTGGCCACCAATGGCGCAGGTGTGAAGAAAAATATGCAGACGGCGCGTAAGGACTATCTGGTGGCTCGTGCCAGTATGGTAGGTATTGCCCGTCAATTGCATCAGGTAGGCATTTCTGCAGCATCGGTGGCCAAGGGGCATTTTACGCCAGTCTTCCCTTTGCGTGCTCCTGTAAGTGGAACGGTGAGCGAACTCACAGCTTCGTTGGGAAGCTATGCCGACATGCAAACTCCTTTGATGAAGATAAACAACAACAAAGCGGTGGAATGTGACCTCAACGTGTTTGAGAGGGATATAGACAAGATAAAAAATGGTAACCGGGTGTTCATCTCCCTTACCAATCAGCCTGGTGTGAAACTGACAGGCAGGGTGTATGGCATGAACGAAAGTTTCAACAAAGGTACCAAGAGCGTGGCAGTGCATGTCAAACTCGATGCTGTACCAGGCGTCAAGCTTTTCGATGGCATGTATGTGTCGGGGCGGATAGCCACTGGCCGACAAACATGTTTTGCACTGCCCGATAAAGCTATTGTGAGTGCTGATGGCAAGCAGTATGTTTTTGCCTTGAACCATGAGCCCAAAAACGGAGAGTACAGCTTCTCGCGCCATGAGGTGACGACAGGTGTCAGCGCTGATGGTTATACAGAGGTGACGCTTTGCGAGCATATCAAGAAGGGACTGAAGATAGTTACCGACAATGCTTTCTATCTGGCCTCGATGACAGGCGAGCATGGTGATGAACACTAAATGGGGTAAAACAAAAGCGCATCACTATGTTTCAGAAACTTATTACTTATTCGATACACCATAAGATGGTGGTCGGAATCCTCACGGTAGTTTTGGCTATATGGGGTATTTGGGCGTTGATACATCTTCCTTTTGATTCAACTCCCGATATTACCAACAACCAGGTGCAGATTATCACACAGGCACCTTCGCTTGGTGCCCAGGAAGTAGAGCAGTATATCACCAGTCCGATAGAGATGGCACTTGCTAATATTCCCCGGCAGGAAGAACGAAGAAGTATTTCACGCAGTGGTTTGTCGGTAATAACGCTTGTCTTCGATGATGCAGCCGACATTTATTGGGCACGTTCGCAAATCAGTCAGGTGCTCGAGGCCGTAGTCAAAGAGTTGCCAGCTAATGCCGATACCGAATTGGGGCCTATAGCTACGGGCTTGGGTGAGATATTCCATTATACGGTACGCCCCGAGAAAGGCTATGAGAATCGCTATACACTCACTCAGTTACGAACCATCCAAGACTGGATAGTACGCAAACAGTTGGCAGGAACGCCTGGTGTGGCTGAGGTTAGCGGATGGGGAGGTTACGTAAAGCAGTATGAAGTGGCGGTCAATACCAATCAACTGAATGCCAATGGCCTTACGATCAGCGACTTGTTTGATGCCTTGAAGCGTAATAATGCTAATACAGGCGGAAGCTATATAGAGCAGAATTCCAATCAGTATTACATTCGTGGATTGGGTGTGGTGAAATCGTTCGATGATATTGCCAACATCACAGTCAAGACGATAGGAGGCACTCCTGTAGGGATAAAGGACGTGGCAAAGGTGCAGGAAGGACACGCCACACGTTTCGGAGCTGTTACAAGAAACGGCGAGGGTGAAGTGGTGGCTGGAATAGCCATCATGCTGAAAGGGGAAAACTTTCAGCAGGTTATCAAAAACGTGAAGGAACGTATCGCTCAGATACAGAAATCTTTGCCGGAAGGCGTGATAATAGAACCCTTTATTGATCGCACCAACTTGGTGAAGCGAGTGGAGGGAACCATTGCCCATAATTTGATAGCGGGCGGACTCATTGTCATCTTCGTTTTGGTCATCTTCTTGGGTAACTGGCGTGCCGGACTCGTAGTGGCGAGTGTTATTCCATTGAGTATGCTCTTTGCCTTTGCCTTGATGAAAGCTTTCGGTGTAGATGGCAACTTGATGAGTTTGGGAGCTATAGACTTCGGAATGATTGTCGATTCGGCAGTTATCATTGTCGAGGCTGTGGTGACCCATATCAACAGGGGCGAGTTCTCACAACCTGGTGTACGTGCTACTTATATAGCCAGACATACGGAAAGAGGAGGGTTTGCATTAACACAGGAAGAGATGGATGCAGAGGTTCATTATTCAGCCTCCCGTATCCGGCAGAGTGCTGCCTTCGGTGAAATAATCATCATGATAGTGTATATTCCACTAATGACGCTTGTTGGAATCGAAGGTAAGATGTTCCGCCCCATGGCATTCACCGTTTTCTTTGCCATCTTGGGCGCCTTCATTCTATCGCTTACTTATGTTCCCATGGCAAGCAGCCTTTTCCTGAGCCGTAAGGTGCATACGAAAGCTTCGTTCTCCGACAGGATGATCAGCCAACTTCAGACTTGGTATCGTCCCGTTTTGGAATGGGTGTTGCGCCGTCGCGAGGATGTGATTACCGTTGCCGTGTCGCTTTGTTGTGTAAGTGTGGTTGCGCTCAAGTTTCTGGGCGGCGAGTTTATCCCGAGTCTTGACGAGGGTGACTTTGCCGTGGAGATGAGTATGGCACAAGGTACATCGCTCTCTCAGATGGTGGAGACCTGCACAAAGGCAGAGAAACTCTTGAAGTCTGAATACCCAGAGGTAAAGCAGGTGGTGAGTCGTATAGGAAGTGCCGAGATTCCCACCGACCCGATGCCAGTGGAGCGGGCAGACATCATGGTGGCATTGAAGCCAAAGGCAGAATGGACTTCGGCCACGACCACTAATGAGCTGATGGAGAAGATGGAGGCTACGCTGAAGAATATTCCTGGTATGGAAGCGGAATTTTCGCAGCCCATACAGATGCGCAACAATGAGTTGCTTACGGGCATTAAGCAAGACGTGGCCATTAAGATTTTTGGCGATGACCTCAACAGTCTCATCCAGCAAGCTGAGAATGTGGGCAAGATGATTAGCAAGGTGAGAGGAGTTAGCGGAGTCATGGTGGAACAGGTGGCAGGTTTGCCACAGATACAGGTAAGGTGCAACCATGGGCGCATGGCAGAGTATGGAGTCAGCGTGGACGATGTGAACCGGGTGCTCGAGACGGCTTTTGCTGGTGGAACAGCTGGAGTTGTGTTTGAGGGTGAGAGAAAGTTTGACATCGTGCTGCGACTCGATAAAGATGTGCGCAACATAGAGTCGTTGCAGACGCTTGCAATTCCTGTGAATACAGGACAACAAGAAGGCTCGGCAGCTGTTACTGTTCCTTTGTGCCAGTTGGCTGATATTGTCTACGAGTCGGCTCCAGCCCAGGTCTCTCATGAGGACGGAGCCCGTCGCATTTATGTGGGATTTAATGTGAAAGGACGTGATGTGCAGAGCACTGTCGATGAAATTCAGCGCTTACTCGATAGTAAGTTGCACTTGCCCGATGGTTATTATTATACCTATGGCGGCGAGTTCAAAAACTTGCAGAGTGCTGTTAACCGATTGATGATAGTTGTTCCTTTGGCACTTGTCATCATTCTTTTATTGCTATATGCCACGGTGAAGAGTATTCGCGAGTCACTCTTTGTATTCTCTGCCATTCCTTTTGCTGCCATAGGTGGAGTGTGGGCACTGTGGTTGCGCGACATGCCTTTCTCCATCTCGGCAGGGGTTGGCTTCATTGCTCTCTTTGGTGTGTCTGTGCTCAACGGCATAGTACTTATCGGACAAATGAACCAAATGCAACGAGAAGGTGTGGCTGATGTGCAAAAGCGCATCATCGACAGTTGTATGATTCGTCTTCGCCCTGTGCTTATGACGGCATTGGTGGCTTCTATGGGCTTTCTGCCTATGGCACTCTCGCATGGCGATGGTGCCGAGGTGCAGCGTCCTTTGGCTACTGTTGTCATTGGTGGACTCATCACTTCGACATTGCTCACTCTCATAGTCCTGCCAGCCATCTATAAAATATTCACGAAGGAAAACAAAGAGCAAGAAGTGAGGAATGAGAAACTAATAATGAGGAATAAGTGAGGAGTGAAGATCTGGTCTCCTTATACCTTATTATATAAAAGAAAGAAAAATGAAAAGAATGAATGCAATTATTTTAGGGCTCTGTGGTATATTTTTGTTGCCTCAGGTTGCCCAGTCGCAAACTCGGAAGGTGAGTCTGCAGGACTGTATCGATATAGCTGTGGCAAGAAATCCACAGATGCAGGCTGCCAACAAGGCTGTAGAACGTGCCAAGGCTTTGCAGGGGACGGCATGGGAAATAGACAAGACCGAACTTTCGCTATCGCAAGACCCAACGTCTGGCGGAAGTCCCGACAATGCTCTTTCCTTATCGCAAAGTGTCGAGTTTCCTACGTATTATATAGCGCGTCACAAACAGCTGAAGGCTGAGACACAAGCCGAGAGGAGCAAGGCTGTTGTTGTGCGACAGTTGCTCGAGAACGAAGTCAAGACTGCTTATTATCAGGCTGTCTATTTGGCAGAACGGCTTCGTGTGCTTGAGAGCCAGGACAGCTTGTTGGCTCAGTATCGCCAGCTGGCAGAGAAGCGGTACAAGGCTGGTGAAACACGTCAGTTGGAACTGCTTTCTGCGGAGCGCTTGCTACGTGAGAACAAGATGGAAGTATTGGCGGCACTTAATGAATTGGAGACAGCACAGCTCTTGCTATCGCGTCTTTTGGGTAGCAAGGAGACTGTGGAGCCCAAGGATGAGATATTGCTTCCGCTCGACTGGCAGCAGACTTCCTATAACTACAGCCAAACTCCAGACGGGCAATATTCTCTTGACCGGCTGAATGCTTCCGACCAGGCAGTGCGCTTGGCTAAGAATAGTTTTGTTCCATCACTCAGCCTTGCATTGCGCAACCAGCTTGTCATCAGCTCATGGGATCCATACAATCAGAATCGAAGGCGCTTTGAAGGTGGCAACTTCATGGGTTTCGAGGTGGGTGTAGGAATTCCACTCTTTTATGGCGCTACCAGGGCCAAGGTGAAGGCTGCAAAGAAGAAACGCGAGATTGTTGCCTTGGAAATGAAGGAACAGGAGCAGGTGCGCCAGCAAGAGTATCTTTCAGCCTTGAGTCGTATGAATGCTGCTTATGCGAGGTATACTTACTATAATGAGGAAGGCAGACAAAGATCTGGCAAGATGGTAGAGCAAGGATTCTTGGCATACAGTCAGGGGGAAATTTCTTATTTGGAATATATGAATGTCCTGCAGGAACGCATCGACATGCGACTCAAGCGGGCTTCGGCCCTCAATGACTATAACCAAAGTGTCCTTGTGGTGGAAAAAATCTGTGGCAAATAGTGAGGTTGCTTGCTCGTAAAGAGTGCTGCTATTTCTTTGATTGAGTGTTGTTTATCGTGCAAATATGTGGCGCTTATCGTTCAATATGATGAAAAATTCATGGAATTAAGATAAAAATTTGGTTGTTACGAAATCTTTTATTATTTTTGCCATCAGAAAAGTTTTGAAAAATTCAGCAAAAAACAATAGTGATGAAACAAACAATTTTGGTGACGGGTGGTACGGGGTTTATTGGAAGCCATACCACCGTGGAGTTGCAGCAGGCAGGCTACAACGTGGTGATAGTAGACAATCTGTCCAATTCTAAGATAGAAGTACTGGACGGTATTGAGAAGATAACAGGCGTGCGTCCTGCTTTCGAACAGGTAGACTTGCGCGATAAGGCAGCCACCGAGGCGGTGTTCCAGAAATACCCCGATATACAGGGTATCATTCATTTTGCTGCCAGCAAGGCAGTGGGGGAAAGTGTGCAGAAGCCTCTGTTGTATTATTATAATAATGTGGTGTCGCTCATCAACTTACTCGAACTCATGCCTAAGTACGACGTGAAGGGCATCATTTTCTCTTCTTCCTGCACGGTGTATGGACAGCCCAAGCCTGAGGATTTGCCAGTGACCGAAGACGCTCCTCACCAGAAAGCAACATCGCCTTATGGCAATACTAAGGAAATCAACGAGCAGATTATAGCAGACTATATCCATAGTGGAGCCAACGTGAAAAGTATCATACTGAGATATTTCAATCCGATAGGTGCTCATCCAAGTGCCGAGATTGGCGAACTTCCCAATGGAGTACCCAACAACCTCATTCCTTATGTCACTCAGACAGCCATGGGCATCCGCAAGGAATTGACCATCTTCGGAAATGATTATAATACACCTGATGGTACCTGCATACGTGACTATATTTATGTGGTCGACCTCGCCAAGGCTCATGTGGCAGCTATGGCTCGCGTGATCGACCAAGAAACAGAACCTATTGAATATTTCAATATTGGAACAGGTAAGGGCAACTCAACACTTGAGATTGTGGAGACCTTTGAACGTGCCACAGGTGTAAAGCTCAATTGGAAGTATGGTCCTCGTCGTGAGGGTGACATCGAGAAGATATGGGGCGACTGCACCAAGGCAAACAAGGTGTTGGGTTGGAAGGCTGAAGCCAATCTCGATGATGTCCTCGCCTCTGCATGGAAATGGCAGCAAAAGTTAAGAGCTGATGGCATTATGTAATGCGCAAGCGTTAAATATTCTGAAAAGTGAGAACTTGGCCCGATGATACAGGTCATAGTTCTCACTTTTTTCTTAATTTTGCAAAAAGAATTATTTAAAAAATATACGTATATGAGGAAAAACATACTTGTTCTTTTGTTTGCGTTAAGCTTATTGGCTGTTTTTCCACAGCGCATGAGCGCCGCAGCAAATATTGAAATTATAGACAATGACTTCCAGAAAATAGCCATAACGGTAACAAATAGTGGGGTGTTGCATGTTATAGGAGCCAACGGCCTTGTGCTGCAGGTTTATAATGTGCTTGGTGTAAGAGTTGTTTCCATGAAGGTGGAAGGCAACGACAAGCGTATAGACTTGCCGTTGAAGTCTGGCTGTTACATTGTCAAGGTAGGCAATGTGGTACGCAAGATTTCTATCAACCGATAGGTTGTTTTTCCTGGCATTGTTATGGACAGTTGCTGCTTTTTCTCTCACTGGATGTCAGGAACATGAGCCTAATTCCAACAGAGGGGTTACA
This sequence comes from Candidatus Segatella mututuai, assembly GCA_002439605.1. GTDB lineage: Bacteria > Bacteroidota > Bacteroidia > Bacteroidales > Bacteroidaceae > Prevotella > Prevotella mututuai. The sequence goes on from DJOI01000013.1 coordinate 8,228, forward strand.
GTAGAGTCGTTTAGGGAGTTTTCTAAGCCGGGGCAGACTATCAACTCGCATCATATACGTAATTTTATTGACAGTTTGATGGGGACAGACAAGGACTCTACGGTGGCAGATTACCATACCCGCAGCTATTATTTAAACGGTGGCAGGTTCTTGTGGATTGACCGCAAGGGTGTGGATAGTCGTGCTGATACTTTGCTTTATTGGCTAAGGAGAGTGGGCGAGATGGGGTTCTCTACACGCAGCTTTTGTGTGGAAAACGTGGAGCAAGACCTTCATTCTGTTCGTGTGCTTCAGCTCGACAACACGCATCATGGCAATGTCAATGCCGTATTGGCGCGATTGGAATACCAACTCACCAAGGCATACTTTCGTTATGTGGCAGGTCAGCGCTTTGGCTTCACGAACCCTTCTTATCTCTTGAATCGTATTGATATGATGGAGCCAAGTCGCTACGATTCGGTACAGCATCCTGTGTGCTATCGCGTTCTCTTCGACATTCCTATAGAGCATGCCAGTCGTGACTTCTTCCTAACGGCTATTAGGAAGGTGGAAATCGACTCGTTGGGAGCATTTCTTTCTGCGGTGCAGCCACGCTGTGAGTTCTTTCATGCTTTGCAGAAACGTCTGACTGGGGCGCAGAGCGACAAGAACCTGCGTGCAAAGATACTCTGCAACATGGAACGGTGTCGATGGAGGGAGAAAGATCCTATGCAGAACCACAGTAAGTTTGTTGTGATTAACCTTCCGTCGAAGCACCTTATGGCAATCAATCATCGCGACACGCTTTCCATGCGCATAGGCTTTGGTAGTCTCAAGACCAAGACCCCGTTACTTACCAGCCGTATCAAGCGTATGGAGGTAAACCCACAATGGGTGATTCCTCGGAGCATCATCGACAACGATGTGGCTCATCATGCAGGCAACAGGCATTACTTCGATAGTCACAATTTTTATGTTGTCGACCGCAAGACAGGAAAATCTGTAGACTTCTCACAGGTCACATCCTCCATGTTGCGCAATCACGACTATTATGTGGTGCAACGAGGAGGCAAGGGCAATAGTTTGGGGCGGCTCATATTCCGGTTCGACAATGATTTTTCTGTTTTCTTGCACGACACCTCCAGCCGGAGTGTTTTTAAACGTGAAGACAGAAGTGTGTCTCATGGGTGTGTGAGGGTGGAGAAACCTTACGAACTTGGTGTGTTCCTGATGCACGAGAAGAACCAGCTACTTATGGATAAGTTGAAGTACTCGATGACAGCTGACTCTTTTGCCAACCGAAGGATGATAGTGAGGAATATCAAGATAGAGCCACAGGTGCCTCTCTATATCACCTATTTTACCCTTTATCCGATGGCTGGCGGACTCATGGCAGAGTATGCCGATGTTTATGGCTTTGACAGGGTAATATACTCAGCGCTGCGCCCTTACTTATGATGATTAAAAGACAGAGGATGACTATAAGTGACAAGGATATAACTGACATGATAGCAGAACCCCTCACCAGAAGTGCGGGGTTCGAGGCTCTTGTGCGTCAGTATAGTGAACCACTGTACTGGAAGATTCGTCGTATTGTCATCTCTCACGAAGATGCCGATGATGTGCTGCAGAATACTTTCTTGAAGATATGGAAGAGTATTGGCACCTTTCAGGGAAAATCAACCCTTTCCACCTGGCTTTATCGTATCGCCATCAACGAAGCCTTGGATTTCCTTCGTCATCAACGCCAGTCTGCCATGTCGAGCGTCGATGATAACAAGAAAATGGCTAATCAACTCATGGCAGACGATTATTTTGATGGCGATCGCATGCAGGCATGGTTACAGGAGGCTGTGGCTCGGCTGCCCGAAGTACAGCGCACCGTATTTGTCATGAAATACTTTGACGAGATGAAATATTCTGAGATAAGCGAAGTCTTGGGTACCAGCGAGGGAGCCCTCAAGGCGTCTTATCACCTGGCAGTGAAAAAAATAACAGAATATTTGAAGCGATTTGATTAAACCAAATATTTTTATATTCGTCTATATATAAAAAATAAGTAGAAAAAATCATGATAAAAGAAGAACAGATATTGAAATCCAAATATGGTACACAGAATTGCTTCCGTGTGCCTGATGGCTATTTTGATGAGCTTGCATTGCATGTCATGGCTTCTGTACCAGAGTCGCAGGCTGCTTTTGACTTGGAGCCAAAGTCTGTTTCACGGGGTGCTCGCATGGTTCGCATGTGGCATCGCGCAGCAGTACGCAAGGTGGCTGTTGTAGCTTGTGCGGTTCTGCTCTTAGGAGTCGCTACCATAGGTGTCAGCACATCGTTTTCCCTAAGTCAGGCAGGCAAGTCTGCTGTAAGTACAGGTTGGACTTCTTCGATGATGCATTCTGAAGATAGTTCTTTTGATGAGGTTGCCGATTATACCATGCTCGACAATCAGGATATTTATGCCTCCTTATTGTCAGAGTCGGGAGGTTTTTAATGTGGTGATTTTTATGAGTTGGAGCAAGATGAAAACTAAGATGATATCCAAGATGCTAAGGAGAGGTTTTCTTATAGTCCTGCTGTTTGTATTTGGACTTTCTGCTGCCAATGCGCAACATAAGAGGCGTCCTCATTTTGACCCGAAGCGTTTTGAGGCAGAATTAGAGCAGTTTATCACCATCAACGCCTGCCTTACTCCAAGGGATGCTGCTAAGTTTTTCCCGGTTTACAGGCAGATGATGAAAAGGCAGCGTATGATATTTGATGAAATGCGACGTTTGCATCATATTGATACTCGCGACAACGCGACTTGCGCCAATGCCATACGTCGTCAGGATGAGTTGGACGTGGAAATAAAGCTGTTGCAACAGGACTACCATTCCCGTTTTATGCTTATCTTGCCAGCAGGAAAAGTAATGAGCATCATCAAGGCAGAGGAAAAATTCCATCGCCAGATGTTCAAGCGCATGCGTCCTAAATGATGCTTCTTTGTGAAGTTACTTGGTGCACCATATAGAGAAAAGGCTATGCCACAGGGTGACCTGTATGGTATAGCCTTTTTTTGCTGAGATTAAAGTTTTCTTATTTAAAGTTTTGCTGTCTCAGAAATAAGTTATAACTTTGCACAGCAGAACCGAAAATTATATAATATATATATTTATGTATAGGACAAACACTTGTGGAGAGCTTCGACTCTCTGATGCCGGCAAGAAAGCAACTCTTGCTGGATGGGTACAGCGCACAAGGAAGATGGGTGGTATGACATTCGTTGACTTGCGCGACAGATATGGCATCACTCAGTTGGTTTTCAATGAGGCCGATGATAAGTCGTTATGTGATGCAGCCAACAAGTTGGGACGCGAATACTGCATTCAGGTAAAAGGAGTGGTAAGTGAGCGTCAGAGCAAGAATCCTAAGATTGAAACTGGCGACATCGAGATCTTAGTAAAAACTCTTGTGGTGCTCTCTGAGAGTGCTACGCCTCCTTTCACCATAGAGGACAATACTGATGGTGGTGATGATATTCGTATGAAATATCGTTATCTTGACTTGCGCCGTCCTGTTGTTCGCAAGAATTTGGAGTTGCGTCACAGGATGACGATTCTTATACGTAACTTCCTTGACAATCATAATTTCATGGAGGTGGAGACACCTGTTCTGATTGGTAGTACACCTGAGGGTGCGCGAGATTTCGTCGTTCCTTCACGCATGAATCCTGGTCAGTTCTATGCTTTGCCTCAGAGTCCTCAGACACTGAAGCAACTCCTTATGGTGGCAGGTTTCGACCGTTACTTCCAAATAGCTAAGTGCTTTCGTGATGAGGATCTTCGTGCGGACCGACAGCCTGAGTTTACACAGATAGACTGTGAGATGAGTTTCGTGGATCAAGATGATGTCATCAACCTCTTCGAGGAGATGGCTCGTCATCTCTTCCGCGAGATCCGTGGTATAGAGTTGCCCAAGCTTCAGCAGATGACCTGGGTCGAGGCTATGAAGCGTTTCGGCAGTGACAAGCCTGACTTACGCTTCGGCATGGAGTTTGTAGAGCTCAAGGAGGCATTTGCTGGTAAGGGTAGTTTTTCTGTCTTCGATGAGGCTGAGTATATCGGTGGTATCTGTGTGCCGGGCTGTGCCCACTATAGTCGTAAGCAGCTCGATGAGCTGGCCGATTTTGTAAAACGTCCACAGGTAGGAGCCAAGGGCTTGGTTTATATCAAATATAATGCCGATGGTACAGTGAAAAGCAGCGTCGACAAGTTCTATAAGCCAGAGGTGTTGGCTGAAATAAAGACAGTGATGGGTGCTAAGGATGGCGATTTGGTGTTGATTCTTTGTGGCGACAATGCCAACAAGGTTCGCATTCAGCTTTGTACACTGCGTCTTGAGATGGGCGATCGCCTCGGTCTTCGCGATAAGAATGTATTTAAGTGCCTTTGGATTATAGACTTCCCTCTCTTTGAGTGGAGCGATGAGGAACAGCGTCTTATGGCTACTCACCATCCATTCACCATGCCTAATCCTGATGACATCCCATTGCTGGATGAACATCCAGAGCAGGTACGTGCCAAGGCTTACGATTTCGTATGTAATGGTATTGAGGTGGGTGGCGGCTCACTTCGTATTCACGACACAAAGTTGCAGGAGAAAATGTTCGAAGTTCTCGGCTTCACTCCCGAACGTGCTGAGGCACAGTTTGGCTTCTTGATGAATGCCTTCAAGTATGGTGCACCACCTCACGCAGGTTTGGCATTTGGACTTGATCGCTTTGTTAGCATCCTGGCTGGCCTCGATAGTATTCGCGATTGCATTGCTTTCCCAAAGAACAATTCTGGCCGTGATGTGATGCTTGATGCACCTTCTTATCTCGACCAGAAACAACTCGATGAGTTACATATAAATATTGGTGCTAAAGAGTAAAAATTCTTTTAAAAAAATCTATAAATGCCGCATTTGCTTGATATAAGTCAAGAAATGCGGTATTTTCTTAGAAAAATGATAGATTTAGCTTTTAAATTGGTATATAATCGAATAAAAATATTAAATTTGCAAAAAGTATGATTGAATACTCCAAAAGTGTGAGTTTAATTAAATTACTAAGGACATGGCAGAAAAGAAAACAACAAAGACAGCTGTGAAGAAGACAACTACTGCTACAGCTGCAAAGAAGGCTCCAGCAACCAGGAAGGCTACTGCAGCAAAGAAAGAAGTTCTTTACTTGAACGAGGAGAACGCAGGTTTCAAAGCCGGTGATGTTTACCAGGCCTTGGCAGCTGCAGGTAAGGCTCTCTCACTCACTGAGATTGCGAAATCTGCTAATATTACCTCAGAGGATGCAATCTTGGGTATTGGGTGGCTTCTGAAAGAAGGTAAAATTAGAAATGAGGACAACAAGTTGGTTCTCGCTTAAATAGGACACTTTACGAAGAGCCGCATCTCTATCAAGGATAGTTAGGTGCGGTTCTTTTATCTTTATATCCGATTGATTTATTTTATATATATTATCCTTTTTTATGAACTACGATTATGAGATTCTTGCTGTTCTTACAAGGGCAGGTGAGAAAGGACTCAAATTGGAACATATTGCACGGCACGTGTACAATACCTGTAATTCCATGTTTACACCATTGAATTACAAGGATGTCTATGCCTATGTGTCGCAGTATTTGGCAAAGAGTGGCAAGAATCAGAGTTCATGTGTTCAGAAAACAGGATATGGTGTGTACCGTCTTAACTATGCTATGGCAGAGGCTCGACAGCTCATGTTGCAGTTTGGCAGTCATCCTGTACTGGAGGAATTGCCGAAGAAAATTTTTTCAGACTCTTCTCTCTCTCTCTTTGGAGATGATGATTTTTAGGTGATGGGATGTTCTGTGAATTTAGCATTAATAGTCAGTTTTTTTGCGTTTGTAGTCTTTATCTTTTCGAAAAAATGCATAATTCCGGAAAGAACCAAGCAAGTTTTTTATTCTACAGGCTTATAATTCGGAAATTTTGTCTAAATTTGCAGCCGTTATTTAAATAAGAAACTATCAATATGAAATCGAGTAAGCATTCCGTACTTTTTATATGCTTGGGTAACATTTGTCGTTCGCCTGCCGCCGAAGGTATTATGAAAGCCAAGGTGAAGGAGAGGGGAATGGCTGGGCAGTTCTTTATAGATTCAGCAGCCATTGGCTCTTGGCACGTAGGTCAGTTGCCCGATATTCGTATGCGCCGTTGTGGCGCTGCCCATGGCTATTGCTTCGATAGTCATGCCCGGCAGTTTGCTAAGTCAGACTTTGCCAAGTTCGACTATATTATAGTGATGGATAATGATAATTATCATGCTATCAAAAGCATGGCCTCTTCGGATGAAGAGCGCAAAAAGGTGGTTTGTATAGCCAATTATCTGCATCGGCATTGTGACTATACTGCCGTTCCTGATCCTTACTATGGTGATGAACCTGATTTTGAACTTGTCATCACCTTGCTGGAGGATGCTATCGAGGGACTGATAGAAGAGGTGGTAAAAAGATAGAAGAACCAAAAGGTTAAAAAGGCTTGTTACTGAGATTTTAAAGATAAAACGGATTATAATAATGGTATATGTAAAAGCAAGGTAATGCAATAAATAAGTACTAATAAAAATATAATAAGGTAAAAATGCAAGAATTGTTGTTTTTAGGCGGATTCATCGTCTTTATCGTAGCAATACTGTTGGTGGATATGCTTGCCATCGACCGCAAGGCGCATGTTGTGTCTATCAAGGAGGCTGGAATATGGACCGCAGTATGGATTGTCTTGGCGTTGGGCTTTTCTGTTTTTCTATGGTTTCATGGCGACATGGTACATGGAATTCATAATTTTAACGACCTTCAGTCAGTAGCTATGCGCTATGCTTCTCATCTTCAACTGAATCCGGATGATTTTGAGAGCAGTTTGCACCAGTATCGCAAATATATGACTATAGCCTATATTTCTGGTTATCTGATAGAGAAGACGTTGTCTGTAGATAACCTATTCGTGATGATGATGATTTTTACAGCATTTGGTGTCGACAAGAAACAATATCAGCATGTGCTCAACTGGGGCATCATGGGAGCCATAGTGCTTCGTTTTGTCTTTATCTTCTTGGGTGCTGCTATTATCAGTCGTTTCGATTGGGTGTTATTGGTCTTCGGTGTATTGCTTATGTACAGCGGTATCAAGATGTATCTTGACCGTAACAAGGAGGCGCATGTCGATACAGCCAATCATCCTGTGGTAAAGTTCTGCTCCAAGTATTTTCACTTAAAGCCTTTGGTAATCACGGTATTGGTGATAGAGTTCAGTGATTTAATTTTCGCTTTCGACAGCATTCCTGCTGTGTTCTCTGTATCGCTCGATCCTTATGTGGTATTCTTCTCTAACATTTTTGCCATTTTAGGTTTGCGTGCTATGTTCTTCCTCTTGGCAGCTGTTGCCGACAAGTTCAGGTATCTGAAGACAGGTGTTTGCTTCCTGCTGTTGTTTATTGGTTTGAAACTTCTTGTTCACGAATCTTTCGAGATAGATGCTGTGGCTTCGCTGCTCATCATCTTGGCTGTGATCGTGGTAAGCATAGGTGCTTCGTTGGTTATTCCGCAAAAACAGAAGCAGAATGAATAGATGTTTGTGATGTTTTGCCGTCAAGGCTCTGCAAACAGAATGAAAGCCAAGGAAGTTACCCACCCGAAAGCAAGAGTGCTGCCACTTATCCATAGTGGCAGTTTATATTAGTTGCTACTTATCTCCAAATTGGATTTTCCTTCCATCCTCTTGTGAAGCCAATCATGAAAAAAGGATATTACGCAACTTCTTGTCAAACTCATATCGTTCTATGATTGTGTTGAAACTTGTGCCATTAATGAAATGCCCAGTATAAGCATCCAACATATCCACCCAATAATATTTCAAGCGGAAATAGCTAATCCTTGACAAATATGAAATGGCATTTTGCTCGTCATTGAACACCATACCCCTTTTCTTTAAGTCGGCACAATTGCTCTTGTATTGTTTTTGGTCTCTGATTCATTGTCTATATATAAAAAAATGACTCGCTTGCAGTTCTGATGGGATGCAAACGAGTTCTTTCGCTGCAAAGATATAAATAAATATTTGATAATACAAACTTTTTGGTAGAAAATCAGCTAAAAATAAAATTTTCATACATATTTATGTCTGTTTTTTAGATTCTGCCAACTAACATATAGTCCTTCGAAACATTTTTCTTGGTTAATGCTGCAATCTATACAATAAATTCAAATGCCTATCGTTCTTTAGCTATAACATAAAAATAGAAACATATGAAAGTATCAACAAAACAAGGCTATAAACCGCCTTAAAATTCGTCAGGGTTTATCAGAGGATAGTTTTCCTTACATCTTTGAAATATTCCCATATAAGCCTACGGCATACAGTGCCTTGTCCGTACCATCAAATACTTCTATGGCAAGATGGGCGATGTGACGAAGACTCACCGCACGATGATTCTGCCTAACCAGGCGATAGCAACCTATGTGACGCAATGGACTTACGACAGCCACAACCGCCTGTTGGAGATGATTTATCCTGATGAGGAGAAGATTACTTACTCTTACAATCTCGGTGGTCAGCTTGAAAAGGTTCATGGCTACAAGTCATACGGCTACGATTATGTAAGCAAGATTGGCTATGACAAGTTCGAGCAGCGCACATACTTGAAGTATTGCAACGGTGCAGAGACATTCTACACCTACGACCCACAGCGTCGTAGATTGCAGAACCTCACGGTGAATAGTGGTGGCAACACCATTATGGATAACGCCTACACTTACGATGCAGTAAGCAATGTGCTTAGTGTTGTAAACGGTGCGTCAGTTCCACAGAGTGGCAAGGCTGGCGGACAGATGGCACATATCTATACATACGATGCTCTTTATCGCCTTGTCAGTGCAACTGGTACATATGCAGGTGCGGACAACAAGACCGCAAGCTATACTCTTGCGATGGGTTACGACAACATGCACCGTATCACATCAAAGCGTCAGATTCTCACGCAGAACAATGTGCAGTTCAATGGCACATTGAACGCTGGATATGACCTTACTTATACATACGGTACAGATACAGGCAAGAGATTCCAGCTTGCCAATGTGAAGGACGTGAACTACCGCACGGAGGAGACTCCTTCCGAGAGCGAGAATGTGAACAACAGTCATGCCTATGAGTATGATGCAAACGGTAATCTTGTTTATGTCAACACAAGCCGTACCAAGAAGGATGGCGTGGCTGACGAGAAGACCACGGAACGCAAACTCAAATGGGATGAGGAGAACCGTCTCCTTGCTTCTGATGACAATGGCTTCGTGACCAACTATTGGTATGACGCAGACGGAGAACGCACAGTGAAGACATCGGGCGAGAGTGACCAAGTCTATGTGAATTCTGAATTTGCTGGAGGTCGCACGAATACAGCCAAGTTCTCTTTGTACGTTAGTCCATACTTAGTTGCCAACCAAGGCGGACGCTACACCAAGCACATCTACATTGGTAGTCAGCGTGTCGTTTCCAAGATTGGCGACTTCGACTCATACGGCTCAGATCCACGCCGCATCCAGTATGCTGGTAGCGAAACAGATGGCCTTTCTGTTGATTATAAGGAAAAATATACTCAGCAGTTGCAGGTTATCAAGGATAATTATGCTACCTTTAGATAAGATAGGCTGCACCTCAGCAATTGAAGCAAGCTTCATTGCATTCGGTTTGCACTATCTTTGCAGTGCAGTACAATGGCGAGGACAACAACGACTATGTGGACGGCAAGGGCTTCTGCTGCAATGACGGCAGCTTGGAGGCTGCGCAGGCACGGGCTTTAGCGAGAGCTGCAAAGAATAACTTCCAAGAAGGTGACGCATACGAGAAGATGCAATTCTACTACCATCCAGACCATTTGGGTAGCAGTAGTTACATCACCAACCTTGACGGCGAGGTGGTGCAGCATATTGAATATGTTCCTTTCGGTGAAGTGTTCGTTGAGGAGCGCAACAACATCTGGAATACACCTTATCTTTTCAATGCGAAGGAATTCGATGAGGAGACGGGTTTGTATTACTATGGGGCGAGGTACTATGACCCAAGGGTAAACCTTTGGATTTCAGTAGATCCATTAGCTGAAAACAAACCTAATTATTCATCCTATAATTTTGTTAGCAATAATCCTCTAAGCAGAGTTGATTTTTGGGGGTTGACAGATTATGAGGTTGATGGGCAAAAGAGAACAATAAATGATGGAAATAAAGATCTTAGAATAGCTGTGGGAAAAACTGAGTTTACTAAGTTGCAACAATATTTCAACAAAAACAGGTTTTCGTATGATAAATACATGAATAGGTTATCTGTCAAAAATGGATATACAACTTTTGGTGTATGCAAGGATACCGAATCATCAATTGGATATGCAATTTCTGTAATGGCACATAGACCAGGAGGACAATCTTATTCTGAATGGTCCATAGATAACAAATCTACATTTTCTCCTTATTTTGAAGCCTTAGATGCTCCGTTTACTATAGCAGGATCTGCAGCAGAACAATTTAAAAATGTAAATGTGGGAAGTAATGGTAAATGGTATTTTAAGCATAAATCAGGAACAATCTTTAATGGTAATCAGTATGTAACAACGACTCCTGCAAACGTAAAATATTCTGGAATAATAAAGGGAACAGCCAGAGTTAGTGGAGCTATCACAGTTGTTTCATCAGGGTACGACATTTATCAAGGCTACGTTCAAGATGGTGGACATTTTGGTTACAATGCTACAATTCAGACAGCAGGAGCTGTTGGTGGATTTGCAGGTGGGGCTGCTGGTGCAAAAATCGGAGCAACAATCGGCGCAAGTATTGGTGGGTGTTTTGGTGGTGTTGGAGCTGTCCCTGGTGGAATTATAGGAGGCTTTATTGGAGGTGCTGTTGGAGCTTGGTATGGTAATGATTTTGGAAAAGATGCAGCTAAAGAAATGATAAAATGAAACGTAACCATCTATTTCTCCATATTGCCCACTAAAAAATAAATTATACCTTTGCTGCGGATTTTTAAATAAGTAGCAAATGGAAAGTAAAAAGAAGAAACCAACAGTTGACTACGCCGCCATTATCCGTGAATACGAGA
>DJOI01000008.1 GCA_002439605.1 Candidatus Segatella mututuai
TAACGCCCCTGTGAATAAAGGTAACTACTTCTGCATTTGGTTGCTGCCTGAAAATATGTTAATAATTAGGACTTAAGGATAGATAACATGCGGAATGTGGAGGAAAAGAACTATCTTTGCAGCGTAAGAGACGATGTGTTGATAAAGAAGGACCGCAAGACTCCAGCAGGACATCCTCTGATAGACGTAGTCCTTATGTTCAAAGTGACATTCCTTCGACGTTATTATGGTTTGGGCGATCATCAAATACAGTATCAAATTTATAGACCGCACCAGCTTCCACTCGTTTGTATGAATTAATACCCCCCCCCATAACCTAATGAAAAAACAAAAATTACTATTCCTATTGATGGTGGTGATGATGCACGTATTGCCTGCATCGCCACAGAGTTATCGCAACCCTATTATTCCCGGTTACCACCCAGACCCTTCCGTCTGTAGAGTAGGCGACACATTCTATCTTGTCAACTCTTCCTTCCAGTATTTCCCGGGAGTGCCAATTTTTCAAAGCAAGGACTTGGCGCATTGGCAACAGATAGGCAACGTGCTCGACCGCGAGAGCCAACTTCCTCTGAAAGGAGCAAGTTCGTGGCTGGGCATCTATGCACCGACCATCCGCTATCATGAAGGGACATATTACATGATAACCACCAATGTGGGAAATGGCGGCAACTTCATGGTGACAGCCAAAGACCCTCGTGGACCTTGGAGCGACCCCGTCTGGCTGAGGCAACAAGGCATCGACCCTTCACTCTACTTCGAGAACGGCAAGTGCTACATGGTGAGCAATCCTGGCGATGCCATCTGGCTTTGCGAAATCAATCCACAGACTGGCGAGCAACTTACCGAGAGCAAGAAACTCTGGCAGGGTGATGGTGGCCGCTATCCCGAGGGGCCGCACATCTACAAGAAAGATGGTTATTACTATCTCTTGATCTCCGAAGGTGGTACGGAACTGGCGCACCATCTCACGATAGCTCGTAGCAAGAATATTGATGGACCATACGAAAGCAATCCTAACAATCCCATCCTTACCAATTGCAGCCGTTTGGGGCAATTTATGCAGATACAGGGAACTGGCCATGGCGATTTCGTGCAAGCAAAGAATGGCTCTTGGTGGATGGTGTTCTTGGCTTATCGCAATTATGGTGGTTCTTACCACCATTTGGGACGTGAGACCTACCTCGCTCCCGTGGAGTGGAAAAAAGGAGAATGGCCTGTGGTCAATGGCGGCTTGCCCATCGACACCTTGGTGAAAGCGAAAAAATTGCCTGTCGTGCCCTTGGAGAAACATATAGGCACAGGTAAGTTTGCTCCCACCACGGGAGATTTCGAGTGGATGTATATCCAGAATCCTATCGCCAACAATTACAGCTGGCTGGGTGAGTCTTGCCAGGGCAACTCGGTGAGGCCTTCCTTGGCAAGTGCCCTGTCTCTCTTGCCTCATGGTACCTTGTCAGAGAATAGCCAACCTACATTCGTTGGTCGTCGCCAAGAGAATGCTAACTTTACGGTGGAGACTCTCGTTGGACTGGCGGAAACCGACCATTCGATTGCCGACGACTTGGCGGCAGGCCTTTCTGTTTACCAGATTCATGACGGACATCTCGACTTTGTGGTAACAAACAATCTGGTGGCGGTACGGTGCAAGTTGAAGAGCATCAACTACACTGTCAAGAGTGTGCCGTTGGACAAATTGGTGCGTGTCAAAGACGGAATGGACAAACTCAAGATGCGCAATGTGAAACTTCGTGTTCGCAGCGATGGAGTCATGTACTATTTTGACTATGCCTTGGCTGGTGATAATTTCAAGGAGTTGTGCTCCGTCAATTGCAGCCTGATGAGCACAGAGGTGGCTGGCGGCTTTACCGGTGTAACCCTCGGAATGATGGTCGAAGGCAAAAACGCACAGAGTGGAGCTGGAGTGTTCCAGTATTTCCATTACGAAGAGAAATGATGGTTTTCGGGAAGGTTGTTGCAGAGAAAACTCCTTTTGATAAAATAAAATATTGTTTGCGATTTGACGTTATATACTAATAATCATTTTTTCAGAGAAAATAACGCCTAAAAAGCAAGAAATAGCAGAATGATGCTTTTTCTGAGTTTCAAGTGCTTGTGGCAGTCGTTGGCTTAAAGTGGCATAGACGAGGAAAAGCAAAAAACGCAATTGATGAAATAGAAACGTTTTCAAATCATTACCTCGCAGAAACGCCATAACTATCATGGGACGATTATGTCAAGGTGACAAGTACCAAACTTGACTACGACATATCTGTATTTGAAAGTCGAATCAAGGGGCATTTGCCTGTTTTGGGAGGAATGTCATGAAAAGGACTATAATCACCGTGGACAGAAATGACGTTTTACATGGATAGAGCAGAAAGAGACGAACAACTCTTTCTGCTCCTGTTCCTATAAACCTATATTGGCACTTTACCAAGTGATAACCTTGTCAACTATTTCTTGTTGTTCCAAGCTGCTTCTTCGCAGATAGATACGTGTAGTTTCAATGCTTTCGTGTCCCATGAGGTCAGCGAGCAAGGCTATATCGTTGAACTTCTCCAAGAAATTCTTGGCATAGCGATGGCGGAACGAGTGAGGGTACACCACTTTTTCATTCAAGCCATACTTCACAGCATAATTCTTCAACTGCTGTGATATGCCTCTTGTAGTAATACGCTCGCCAAAGCGGTTGAGAAAGAGATAGCCACTTGTACGGTTGAGTGTCTGCAACCACTTTTCTGTTTCCGTACGCAATGTCTTAGGGATGTAGATACGCCGTATCTTGCCACCCTTGGTATAGATGTCGTAATAGCCTACTTGCACGTGCTCAACCTTGATTTGCACAAGTTCGCTCACTCTGGCACCAGTCGCAGCCAAGAAACGCACCACAAAGTACCACTCCAAGTTGTCTTCCTTCTTCAATTTGTTCTTCAAGAAGGTGTAGTCGGCATTGCTAATGACATTCTCCAAGTAAGAACGTTGCTGCACCTTGACCGCCTTCAAGCGGAGTTTCGTCTTGCGGTACAACTTTTCCCTGTATCGCCCATTGTAATATGCTATTCTTTAATTGCTTTCCGTTCATTGTTTTGCTATTGGGATTTCGCCACCTACCTGGTGACGAATTTGTGAGACACGTCTCACAAATTTTAATTATTTGTCTATGTTGTTTTCCTCAAACTCTGCAATCCATTCCTTCACCTTGGCTTGCAGCAAAGCCTTATCTGGCAAATATAATTGATAAGCCGAAGCATAAACATGAGCGTCTTTTGGCAGAGTCAACTCTACCAAAGCGTCATTCTTGCTCTCACAGAGCAATATGCCGATAGTTGGCTTCTCGAAGTCTTGTTTCACGAAGCGGTCATAATAATTGACATACATCTGCATCTGTCCAAGGTCTTGATGGGAAAGCTTGTCTGTTTTCAAATCAATAAGGACATAACATTGCAGCAATCTATTATAGAAAACTAAATCTACATAATAACTGTCCTCATCAAAGGTGAAACGCTTTTGTCGTGCTTCAAACAGAAAGCCCTTGCCTAATTCGAGCAGAAATTGCTGCATCTTGCTGATGATGGCATTCTCCAACTTAGACTCTGAGTAAGCGGCATCAGGCTTCAGTCCTAAGAACTTTAAGGTCAAAGGGCTTTTGATAACATCAGATGGTTTCTCTATTGTTTGACCTTCTTTTGCCAAGCGCATCACCTCATCCTTGTCACGGCTCAAAGCCAATCGCTCATAGAGACAACTGCCCACTTGGCGGCTCAGCTGTCTTTTAGACCACTGTTGCTGAACACATTCTATCTCATAGAAGGAGCGAGCGTCTGGATTTTCCACTCGCATCAGAATTAAATAGTGACTCCAAGAAAGCTTAAACACT
Source organism: Candidatus Segatella mututuai (assembly GCA_002439605.1). GTDB lineage: Bacteria > Bacteroidota > Bacteroidia > Bacteroidales > Bacteroidaceae > Prevotella > Prevotella mututuai. The sequence continues at coordinate 3,881 of DJOI01000008.1, forward strand.
TGTTTATCAACATCTTTTGAATTGGCTAACCACTGGTTAGCATTTTTATTTTCAAAAGGGCAACCACTGGTTGACCTTTTTGCGTAAACAATATAAAATTTCCTTATGTACTTTAGATTCGTATATGACCAGCCTGCACCAAAATGTTTTGTCAGTCTTAGGGATAGTTCCTTTAAAAGTTCTTTACCATATTGAGCACGCACATTACCACTTTGTTCGTACCCTACGATATATTTTCCCTCAAATCCGCAACTTTCGA
>DJOI01000071.1:0-8762 GCA_002439605.1 Candidatus Segatella mututuai
AATAAACGTAAACTCTATTTGGGCTGCAAAGTAACGAATTTTTGTGGAAATATGCAAATTTTATGTGCTATATTTGAGAGTAACGCTTCAAATTAATGACTTTTCGGCATTTATCCGCAGCCTCGTAGATTGATACCTGTATTACAAAAGATGTTGGAAACAAGGTAAGAAAAGAACAGGGAAATAGTCATTTGCGGACATTCATTAAACCCTATCTGAAAAAGGATAATATATGTATAGCGTGAGCGTTGTAGCTTTCTCTTTTCCGTATTCAAATTTGCGAGAATTTGATAAGAAGGTCAAGTTTCAATAACGCTCTCCTTTTTTCTAATATGTTTGACGCACTTTTCGTTTGTAAAATGCAAAAATACAAAGACCTTTTGAATTCGCGGAAGATTTTCTGAAAAATTTTTAGTTTCTAAGATTTTATATAGCTTTATATATAGTATAGTAATGTATGAATGAAAGGTGGTAATTCCCTTTATAATATTTGGTTCGTTTAATAAAAAATATTATCTTTGTATTGTTTATTTAACGCACATTAATTTAACGGCTGTTACATTATGAGGTTTTATGATAGAGAAAAGGGATAGAGATACTGCGCAAGAACTGGGAAAAGTCGGCTAAACGTTCCCTTTTCACTGTGATGATAGGCGGAAGACGTATCGGAAAAACGATGCTCTTGCTTAAGACGGAGCAAGAACAGAAGATGTAGTATCTGTATGTCTCGAAGGACAATGAGCGTGTGCTGGTAGGGAAATTCCAAAAGGTTGCCGATGAGGTACTGGGACTTCATATCTATGGACATCTGGAAACTTTTGCGCAGTTCTTTGAGCAAATCATGGAATATGGAAAGGAACATCATTTTACCATTGTTTTCGATGAGTTCCAAAACTTCTTGAAAGTAAATCCAGCCATTCCGAGCCATATTCAAGCCATTTGGGATAGATACCACGAATCGACAACCGTCCGTGGCAATTTCGGGAAGTATAAGGAGGTACAGTTGAAAGGCTTGTCTATGCAAGATATGTAGGAGAAGGTTTTAATGTAAAATCCAGTTTGCGTTTTCTGAATAAGTGTTGATGTGTTCCCTCTCTTACAGTTATATTCCTCTTTCCGCCCAGTCGCCACGGTCGAGGGTGCGATAACCGATAGCCTCTGCCAAGTGGTGCGACTCCACATGCTCAGAGTCTTCCAAGTCGGCAATGGTGCGGGCTACCTTCAGGATGCGGTTGTAGGCGCGGGCAGAGAGTGACAGACGTTCCATCGCCATTCTCAACATGCTGATGCCGGCTTCGTCGGGTTCGGCATATTGGTGTATCATGCGCTCGCTCATTTGTGCGTTGCAATGTATTCCCTTTTGCCCGCTGAAGCGTGTAGCCTGGATTTCCCTTGCTTTTATCACGCGTTTGCGTATCTCGGCACTCGGCTCGCCTGGGGCTGCCTTCGAGATGTCCTTGAAAGGTACGGGAGTTATCTCACATTGGATGTCGATGCGGTCGAGCAATGGGCCAGAAATCTTGTTCATGTAACGCTGTATTTGTCCTGGCGTGCAGACGCAATGGTGGGTAGGGTCGCCATAGTAACCGCAAGGGCAAGGGTTCATGCTTGCCACGAACATGAAAGAACAAGGATAGTCGATTGTGTATTTGGCACGGCTGATATTGATGTGCCGGTCTTCCAAAGGCTGGCGCAGCACCTCGAGGGTTGTTTTGTTAAACTCAGGCAACTCGTCGCAAAAGAGCACGCCATTGTGTGCCAACGAAATCTCGCCAGGCTGAGGTGTTGCGCCTCCTCCTACTAAAGCTACTTGGGATATAGTGTGATGGGGAGAGCGAAATGGTCGTTGAGAGATGAGCGACACGTTCTTGCCCAACTTGCCAGCTATGGAATGTATCTGTGTGGTTTCCAGGCTCTCGGAGAGCGTAAGGGGAGGAAGGATGGAAGGCAGCCGCTTTGCCATCATCGATTTGCCCGAACCCGGAGGACCCACCATGATGAGATTGTGGCCTCCAGCGGCTGCTACTTCCAAGGCTCGTTTCACATTTTCTTGGCCTCGTACATCGGCATAGTCGAGGTCGAAGTGGCTTTGATTCTCGTAGAATTCCTTGCGCGTGTCGACAATCGTAGGTGATGGGTTGCTCTGGTCGTTCATGAAGAGTATCACCTCATGCAAGCTTTTCATGCCGTACACCTCCAAGTTGTTGACCACGGCAGCTTCTCTCACGTTCTGTTCAGGGACGATGAGACCTTTGAAATGCTCGGCTCTGGCACGTATGGCTATGGGCAAAGCTCCCTTGATGGGCTGCAGGGTTCCGTCGAGACTCAACTCGCCCACCATCATGTATTCCTTGAGATGGTCTGCTATGATGTTGCTGTTGGCTCCCAATATGCCAATAGCCAAGGGTAGGTCGAAACTGCTGCCTTCCTTGCGAAGGTCGGCTGGAGCCATGTTGATGGTAATGTCGGCTACGGGAAACTTGAAGCCGCTGTATTGCAGGGCTGCAGCTATTCGGTCACGGCTTTCTCTTACGGCTTCGTCGCCAAGTCCCGTGAGATGATATTGTACGCCTCTGTTGAGGCTTACTTCTATGGTTACGGTGGTTACTTCCAGTCCGTTTACGGCTGCGCAATAGGTTTTTACTAACATGTGTTCAGGTTTTAAGCGTTGGTGAAGAACGTTTTTCTTTCTGAGGAAGGCTTTATTTCAGCAGTTGGTCTAATTTGTTGCTCAGTTCTTTCTTTCTCAGGCTCCGAGCTACGATTCTGCCATTCTTCAGCACGATGTTGTCGGGTATTCCCATAAGTCCGAGCTTCAGGAGAGTCTTGTCGGCAAGGAGATCTCCGTTGCATACGTTGGGCCAGGAGATGGAATCGCGTTCTAAGTTTCTCTTGCAGTCGGCCTTGTTGCCGTCTATGCAAATACTCATCAGCTTGAGTTTTCCGTGCGAGCTACGCTGGCGGTTCTTGAGCTCACGCAAGAGATCCATGCTATCGAAGACGGAGCTCGACCAGGTGGTGATGACTGCTACGGGTGCCGAGGCAAGAGAGGTGCTCGATATGAGCTTCCCGTTTATGTCGTAGGCTGTAAATACTGGCAGTTGTGAGCCTGTGCCCGCACTCTTGAGCCATTTGAGTTGTTGCGCCAACCTTGCGATATTGCCATTGCCAGGCTGTTCTTTGTTCAAGAGGCTGAGCAATCGTGATGCCTTGGCGTAATCGGGCGAAAGGCTTGCCACGAAGTATTTTCTGACGAGGAACACACTTACCGCCGATGTGGGGTTGTCTTTGATGAACTGCTCGGCTATTTTGGCTTCTTCGGGAGGTGAGACGTTAAGGATCTGCTCGCGAAATGAGTTCATGAGCTCATTGTCCTTGCTGCCCTTCACGGTAAGTTCCTTGAGGCGGGAGGCATCGGCCTTGATGTCTACCGACTTGCCCGATTCTGCGAAGACGGGCTGTTCGGAGAAGTTGGGGAACACTATCATGAGTGTGAACTTGTCCTTGCAGGGGGTCTCGTAGGTGAACCGTCCGTCTATGACTTTGATAGTGTCGACACCTTCGATGCCGCCATCAGGACTGTATACATAAAATTCGCCTTGATCCATGTGAAGAAATCTGCCTTCGATTTGGAATCTATTGCTGCCTACCACACAAGCGGTAAGTGTCAGACTTGCTATTAGAATAAATAAATAAGCAAATTTTTTCATATATAGGAGGAAAGTGCCGCGAGCGGGACTCGAACCCGCACAGCCATTACTGGCCAAGGGATTTTAAGTCCCTCGTGTCTACCAATTCCACCATTGCGGCATGGTAAACAATAAAAACGAGAGCGGAAAACGGGACTCGAACCCGCGACCCCGACCTTGGCAAGGTCGTGCTCTACCAACTGAGCTATTTCCGCAAAATGTGAGTGCAAAGATAGTGCTATTTCTTGGAACAGCCAAAAAAAATCACATTTTTTTAGATGAAATGCTGTTTTTTCTTTGCATCTTCCCAGTTCTTGACTTAGTTTCCCACGCTTACGGGGAAGCCAAGACCTTTGTAGCTGATGCCGTATCCCATGAGTGGGTCGCCCTTGGTCCCTTCGGTAATGGCTCCTGTTTCCAGGGAATAGGTACGCTTGCATTTCTTGCACACGACAGATTGGCGTACTCCGTTTAGTTCGAGCGGATAGCTGGTTCCACCGTATTGGTTTATACAGTTGGGGCATTGTCTGTCCCAAGCCACTTTCCCTTGAAAATTAGTCAGTCCGATGATGATTCCGTTGTTGGCTCCCAAGGCGTGAGTCTTGATGCGATTGTCCCACCCCTCCGTGCGGTCGGTGGTAATCTTGATGTCTTCGGTTATGTTTCTTCCGTCGTTGAGTGTGGAATAAATGTGCCAGATGCCATCGTTCTTCACGCTGATGAAGGTGTAGTTTCCCACGTTGTTGAGGGCTGTCTCTATGCTGGTCCCAGGATGCAGTTTGGGATTGAAGTAAAAGCTGCATGGAAACCGGGTGCTGATGATGTTTTCTGCATCACAGCCGACAAGGATTGACAAGCCCAAGAGCAAGGCTATGCTCCAAGCCCAGCCATGTCTTACCTTTATATATATATAGGAATGCTTCACTTCTTTGTCTTTCTGTTTTCGATTTTTACTTTCCTTGGTCTTGTCTTTATCTTCCGAGCAATTCTTTCTCTGCATTCTCCATGCGTTCGAAGTGGAAGTCGGAAAGCGTGTTCTCCATCAGCTTTTGGATTTTGTCGTTGCAAAGATTGCCGATGCTTCCCTCGTGTGTGTGGTGGATATCCTTGTTGGGCTTGAACTTGCCCGCCTCGATTTCCAATCCTACTTTCTTGTAAGCGTCACGGAAAGGCGTGCCGTTGGCAGCCAATTGGTTTACTTCTTCCACGGAGAACATCGGGTCGTAGCGAGAATCATCGAGGATGTGTTCGTTCACCTCCATCTTGTTGATGATATAGGCAGCCATCTGCAGACAGTCTTTCAACTCGCCGAAGGCGGGGAGGAAGACTTCCTTGATAATTTGCAGGTCGCGGAAGTAGCCTACGGGCAGGTTGTTCATGATGAGCATTATCTGTTGTGGAAGGCTCTGCAGCTTGTTGCTCTTGGCGCGAATCAGCTCGAACACATCTGGGTTTTTCTTGTGGGGCATGATGCTCGACCCCGTGGTGCATTCCTTGGGCAACTTGATGAATCCGAAGTTCTGGCAGTTGAACAGGCAGGCATCGAAAGCCATCTTGGCAAGTGTCCCTGCCACGGTAGCCATGGCGAAAGCCACGTTGCGTTCCATCTTTCCGCGTCCCATCTGTGCATAGACCACGTTGTAATCCATGCTGTCGAAGCCGAGCAACTGTGTTGTCATGGTTCGGTTGAGGGGGAAGCTGCTTCCGTAACCTGCCGCACTTCCCAAAGGGTTGCGGTTGGTCATGCGATAGGCGGCCAGCAGGAAGAGCATGTCGTCGGCAAGACTCTCTGCATAGGCTCCAAACCACAAGCCGAACGACGAGGGCATGGCTACTTGCAGATGTGTGTAGCCAGGCATCAGCACGTGCTTGTATTGTTCGCTCTTCTGTATCAGCTCGTCGAAGAGGATCTTCACGGCATCGACGATTTCTTTCAGCTCGTGGCGGGTGAAGAGCTTCAGGTCTACCAATACCTGGTCGTTGCGCGAGCGTCCAGAGTGTATCTTCTTGCCCATGTCGCCCAACTTCTGTGTCAGCATCAGCTCAACTTGGGAGTGCACGTCCTCTACGCCGTCCTCTATTACAAACTCGCCTTTCTCGGCTATGGCATAGATGTTCTTGAGTTCGGCAAGGAGCTGGGGAAGCTCTTCCTTGCCGAGCAGTCCGATGCTTTCGAGCATGGTGATGTGCGCCATGCTTCCCAGAACGTCATACTTGGCGAGATAGAGGTCCAGCTCTCGGTCTCGCCCTACGGTGAAGCGTTCTATCTCCTTGTTTACTTCAAAGTTTTTTTCCCAAAGTTTATGTGCCATAATTGTGTTTTTTAATCTTCGTATGGAACCATTGCCAGGGCGTTGGCTATCTTCTCTATGCCTTCTTCGAGTGGCTTTTTCACCATGCCTTTGATGAATGGGTTGAGGTCGGCCTTGATGGTAAGCTTCATCTTGCAGGCCATGTCGCTTGTGGGCAGCAACTGAATCCAGAGGTTGAAGGGGATGGGGCTGTTGCTTGTCTCAAACTTGATGGTCTTTGGCTCTTCTCGGTCTACGACGTTCAGCTTTATCTCGCCTACCATGGGGGCGGAGAAAGAAACGCTGTCGGAGTCGAAAGTCAGGTCTTTGATTTTCTCGATTTGCTCCTTCTTGTCTTCGGGAATCTGGTCTTTCACCTGTTCGAATTTGTCTTTGAGGCGCTGCAGGTTGTTCAGGTCGCTCAAAGTGTTGTATACAGATTCCTGCTTGTGCGGAATTTGCTGGATGCTGCTTTCAAATGTCGTTGTGCTCATTAATTTTATGAATTTAGAGAATTTAAAGGAAGTTGCCGTTTCCGATGGTCGTTCGGGAAGTTAAGGGACGATGGCATGAAGTCGTTATTGTATGGCATTTGTCCCTTGACTTCTCTCTGACTTCCCTTAAATTCCCAATTTACTTTTTCCAGTTGGCTGGGTCTTTGCGCCACTCGTGGAGCAACTCTACGTCTTCCTGTGCGATGTATCCCGTCTCCAGAGCCTCGGCCACTACGTGCTCGTAGTCGGTAAGAGTCACCAGCTTGACACCTGCGTCGGCGAAAGCTTTCTCTGCGATGGGGAAACCATACGTGTAGCTTGCCACCATGCCGATTACCGTGTTGCCGTTCTTGCGGAGAGCCTCTACAGCCTTGAGCGAGCTACCGCCTGTGGAAATCAAGTCTTCTACCACAACCACTTTTGCGTCTGGCTTCAGCTCGCCCTCGATGAGGTTCTGCATGCCGTGGTCCTTTGGTTTTGAACGAACGTATACGAAAGGCAAGTTCAGTTCGTCGGCCACCAATGCGCCTTGTGCTATGGCACCTGTTGCCACGCCGGCCACGGCGTCAGCCTCGGGGAATTGTTCCAAGATGGTATGTACGAGTTCGAGCTTCACGTAGTTGCGCAACTCGGGGAACGACAAAGTCTTGCGGTTGTCGCAATAGAAAGGCGACTTCCAGCCAGAAGCCCAAGTGAAAGGATCGTTAGGCTGTAGCTTGATAGCCTTGACGCTTAATAACTTTGATGCGAAATCTTTCTTCAGTTTGTCCATAATCATTAAAGGATTAAAGTTTTGCTTGCAAAGGTACGTTAAAACGCAGACAAAACCAAATTTATTCTTTATTTTTTAAGCAGGCAAGACTTAACTATGAAAAAATATCTCCCCAGTTGGAAAAATATTTTTTCCCAGTTAGGGAAAAAGTTTTTCTGGCAAGGAAGCCTGTGTTATTGTCCTTTGGCGTATCCTATGGTGAGGATGCTGAACTTCATGGAGTCCGCTGCCTTCATCAGTTCCTGGCAACAGGAAATGATGGTGGCTCCAGTTGTGCACACGTCGTCTACGATGAGCAAATGCTTGTGGCAGAGGCTTCCTGCCTTGCTTCCCCCAGATGCATAGGCTGGCGTAAGAGTAAAGGCATCTTGTACATTGCGATTGCGTTCCCACCGGTTTTTGTGTGTCTGGCTTTCTGTGAAAGTCTTTCTTCTGACGATTTTCTTGAGTACGGGAATCTGCGTGGCTTCGTGCAGTCCCTGTGCTATGGCCTCGCTTTGGTTGTATCCTCGTTCTCTTTGGCGTTTGGGCGACAGGGGAATGGGCACGATGGCGTCTATGTCGTCGAAGAACTGTATGTTGTTGGCTTCGCTTGCCAGCAAGTGCCCCATGGCAACGCCTACGTCCTGGTGCTGGTTGTACTTGAGTTGGTAGAGCAGGTTGCTGGCAGGAGCGTGCCCGTGATAATGAAACAGGGAGCAGCATTTCTCGACGGGAATGCTGTGCCAGAAGAGCTTTGCCATGTCGTTGTCTTCTGGCTGCTGCCATGTGTTGGTGCGTGGCAGATGCAGGTTGCATGTCAGGCAGACGATTTCCTCCTCGCCCAGCAGCCGTTGGCCGCAGATGAGGCAATGGCGTGGGCACACGAGGTCGAGGATCCGTGCTAATAGGCTGAGTCGCATAGGCAGGTTTGTATTAGGGGTGTTACTCTTCGAAGTCTTCGTCGGCTTCCATTCCCATCTTGTCGATACACTTGTGTATGAGGTCGATGCCGAATCCTCTTCCCATGGCGAACCGAATGAGCTTCAGCGAGCGCTCGTAGTCGTTTTTCGCCTTGATGGTCTTGTACTTGCTCTTCATCAGGGGTAGGAGAGTTTCCATGTACAGTTCGTCTTTTATCTCCTCGAAGATGGGGTCGGATATTTCCTTTGGTATGTGTTTCGTCCAGAGGGCTTGTTCCACCTTGCGTCGTCCCCACTTGTTGTATTTTATCTTGTCGTTGATGAAGAAGCGGGCAAAGCGTTCGTCGTCAATGAACTTCTTTTGTGTCAAGAACTCCATGTTGCGGGCGATGGCTTCCTCGCTCAGCTCCCACTTCTTCATCTTGTCGAGCATTTCCTGCGAGCAATGTTCTGCTTGGGTGCAAAGTGTAGTGAGCTTCAGCAGAGCCTGTTGCTCGGTCATGGGTTTCTTGGGGCGCTTGGGCTTGTTGTAGTTGCAGTATTCCATTGTCTTTAGTGTTGAATGTTGAGTGTTGAATGTTGAGTTGGTAGGGAAATGATTCCAATTCTATGGG
>DJOI01000071.1:8852-16198 GCA_002439605.1 Candidatus Segatella mututuai
GTCTCGATGTCCTTGAAACCGAAACTTTCGAGCATCTCTCTCGTCTCTTTCTCGTAGATAGGGTTGATTTCGAAATAGAGCAAGCCCTTGCGACGCAGTTGCAAGGAGGCGAACCCGGCGATGGCTCGATAGAACTTCAGAGGGTCTTCGTCGGGAACAAACAGGGCATTCCTTGGCTCATAGTCGAGCACGTTCTGTGCCATTTCTGCTTTCTCTTTCTCGCAGATGTAGGGAGGGTTGCTTACGATGATGTCGTATTTTTCCTTTGTGCTTGCTGGCAGCTTCTCCTTTTCGAACATTTTGAAGATGTCCTGTTTCCTGAACTCGACTTCAGCCTTTAGATTCTTGGCGTTTAGGCAGGCCGTCTCTATGGCTTTCTCCGAAATGTCTATCCCCGTGACTTGTGAGTTTGGGATTCCCAGTCTTAGCGTAATCGCAATGCAGCCCGAGCCCGTGCAGCAGTCTAATATTCTGTCTTCTCGGTCGTCGGTAGTTTCCTTGCCTCGTTGCTGTGCGTTTGACACATGCTCATTCTTCCGTGTATTGATAATCCACTCGCAAAGTTCGGCAGTCTCCGGGCGGGGAATAAGAACTCCGGGCCCTACATGAAACGTTCTTCCTGCGAAGTCGGCTTGCCCCAAGACATACTGAACGGGTTCGCCTTTTTGCAGTCTTGCGATAATTTCTTCGAGTTTTATGCTCTCGTCTGCGGATAATTCAGTAATTTTGCCACAGATTATGTCGGTCAGCGTCATTCCGTATTTCACTTCCAGCACCATGCGGACGATGGCTTTCGCTTCGTCAGCGTCGTAAAGAGGGGTGAGTGATTGCCAAAGTTGCTGATACGTTTTCATGTCTGTCTACTTTTGTATCTTGATTCAAATTGAGGACAAAGATACGACATTTTATCGAAAGCAAGTAAGAAACAACGAAGAAATTGTGATATGGAACAGAATAATAGGTCTCGGGAAACAGCATTTATGGGCAAGTCGCCCTCTACTCGGCAAGAGAAAGACGAATACTTCATGCGCCGCTGTCTGCAGTTGGCAAAGAATGGCCGTCAGAATGCGAAGCCCAATCCCATGGTGGGAGCTGTTATTGTAAGCGAGGATGGCAGAATATTGGGTGAGGGCTACCATGTGCGTTGTGGCGAGGGCCATGCCGAGGTCAATGCCTTTGCGTCGGTAAAGCCCAAGGACGAGCACCTGCTGGCTGGGGCCACCATCTATGTGAGTCTTGAGCCTTGTTCGCATTATGGCAAGACACCTCCTTGTGCCGACCTTATCATAAGCAAGCGGGTAAGGCGATGTGTCTGTGGTTGTGTCGACCCTTTTGCCAAGGTGCAGGGGCGTGGCATCCAGAAGATTCGCGAGGCTGGCATCGAAGTGACGGTGGGCGTATTGGAGCCGGAATGTCTCGAACTGAACAAGCGCTTCATCACCTACAACACACAGCAGCGTCCTTACATCATATTGAAATGGGCGCAGACTGCCAATGGATTCCTTGACGACGAATATCATGGAATGCTTATCTCCACGCCTTTCACCAAGATGCTTTCCCATAAGCTCAGGGCAGAGAATGATGCCATCTTGGTGGGTAGGATTACCGATGAACGAGACCATAGCCAGCTGAATGTCCGCAACTGGTATGGCAGGAATCCAATGCGCTTGGTCATAGACCGTAACCATCCTTGTTTCCCAGGGCTGGATTTCTCCAGAGGAAAGGCAGAAGTGCTGAGGCAAATCATGGAGTACCTATATCGCGATAAAGTGCAGTCCTTGATAGTGGAAGGTGGAGCCATCACCCACCAGTCTTTCCTTGATGCTGGTCTTTGGGATGAAGTTAGGGTGGAAACAGCCACAGCAAAGTATGTCAAGACAGGCACTTGTGCGCCCCGCCTTCCTCGTCATGTCCGTCCGATTGAACATGAGGAGTATGATGGCAACGTGATTGATACCTACGAACGAGTGTAAATATTTAGCTTTCAATACTTAACATTCTTATACGATGAGCAATAGATTTACATCGCGACTGAGCGACAACGACGACTACAAGAGAGACGAGCTGATTCGTAAGATAGAGCATTCGGTAGAGCATATGACGCTCTCCGAGTTGGAGGCTTTGTCTTACGACATGTTTACCAAAGGGTATATGAAGGATTGTTAGGGAACACAAGTATGTTTTGCCTGTTCTTGGGATGATTGTCATGAACGATAAAAGAGATTTTGATAGGTTGTTTTTGCAATGGTATGAAGCCTTGTTCCTTTTTGCCTTGAAGTTCGTTAAGGATAAGGAAATGGCTAAGGACATCGTGAATGATGTCTTCGAATACCTATGGAAGAATTTCACCGAGGTGGATGAAACCACGGTGAAGACCTATCTGTTCACGATAGTCCGAACCAAATGCATCGACTATTTGCGAAAGCAAAACTATCACAACAGGTATCTTTCCTTTGCTTCACGGATGTCTCAAACTTATATAGAGTTGGATGCGGAAGAGACAGACGATCGATTGCTGAAGATACAAGCTGCCATGCAGAAACTCACTCCTTACAATAGAATGATACTCAGGGAATGCTATGTCAACAGGAAAAAGTATAAGGAAGTGGCGGAGGAACTAAGTGTCAGCGTGTCTGCTATCCACAAGAACATCGTGAAAGCTCTGCGCATCATACGAGAATCTGTGGATAGATAGAAGGTAGCCGTTTTTAGAGGTTAAATGTATAATGGATATAATGGACGAGAATATCACAATACGAGAAGATGAAAAACTATCCATGCAACTTATGGAGAGTTTTGACAATCCATCCGATGAAGACCTTGCTTTGTTGGATGTGGATGGATGTGCACAGACGTGTAAGGACTTGATGGACATGGAGATGGCTTTACGGCATGATGACCAACTTGTTGATGCCAAGGAAATGTTGGCTGACGAAAAGCGTGCCTTCAAGTCGTACTTGCAGACCGATTTCTTGCAGTATTGCATAGAGCAAGGACTTGTAACGATTCCAGACGAGTTCTATGCTGTAAGCGACTATTCTGTAAAATTCGGATGGGATGCGACTTACAAGGATGCAAGAGAAGCTGGCTTTGTCTATGACCCATTTTCCGATTTGGAATGGAGCGTGGATGGGAGCATCACTAAGAGTGCCGACATCAATGCCTTTGTGGCTTCGCTTGTTTATCAAACAGACGACCAATGGGCGGACGATTTGGAATATGAACTTGTCAAGAGAAAGTACGATATTCTGGTGTCTGCCTTTGAGTCGGCAGGCATCGACATCAAGCGCATAGGCAATACAACCTTCAAGTAATGGAATTTTAAAAAAATCTTTATATAGTATGATGAAAATGAAACGTCTGGCTTTTTTCAGTCTCACAGCCTTATTTGTAATGGTAGCTGTACTGCCAGTAGAAGCCAAGAAGAAAAAGAAAGAGGCTCCGAAACCAACAAAGACAGCTTATCAAAAGTTGATGGATAAGAGTGGAAGGGTTTCTGCCAAAGGTGGATTCGTAAGCCTGCACAAGATTCAGGGAAAACTTTATGTGGAGTTGCCGCTGAAGTATTGCGGTAGAGATTTCCTGATAGCCTCTACCACTTCAAAGTCGAGTAATTCCAAACTTGCGATGGTGGGATACAAACAGCATGACCCTATGTGTGTTTGCTTCAACAAGCAAGATAGTGCCATTGTCTTGCAGAGCGTGAACACAAGTACACTTGCTGATAGCGATTTGCAGTTGGCTTATGCTCGAAATTATTCCAACCCCATTATCAAGAAGTATAGGATAGCAGCTTATAATGCTGATTCTACCAATGTGGTGTTTGATATGACGGATATGTTTGTCGGCGACCAAAAGGAGCTCTCTCCTGTGGCCGACAACTATAGTGTGTTGGGCATCAAGTCAATTTTTCAGAAAAACTTGTCTTCTTTGGGGAACATCAAGGCTTTCGAGGATAACGCCTCTATTTCTTCTACGCTATCTTACAAGTTTACGCTCACTTTCTTGGGTTCGGAAGTATCTGATGGACAGATGACTACAGAGGTGACACGTACGCTTCTGCTCTTGCCTGAGATTCCGATGAAACCAAGAATTGGCGACTCTCGCGTGGGCACATTTCTTACCGATAAAAGCCTGTTGACGATGAAAAGTGATGGAATGGAGGACTTCTCTTACGCCAATCGTTGGCGATTGGAACCTAATGATTCTGCTGCTTGGGCTCGTGGAGAATTGGTGGAGCCAAAGAAACCTATAATATGGTATATAGACGATGCCTTTCCGAAGGAATGGAAAGAGCCGTTGAAAAAATCAGTGACCATATGGAATAAGGCTTTCGAAAAAATCGGTTTCAAGAATGTAATGCAAGCGGTGGATTTCCCCAAGAACGATTCTCTATTCGATCCCGACAATCTGAAATATTCTTGCATCAGGTATGTACCGATTCCTGTGAAAAATGCTATGGGACCATCTTGGGTAGATCCTCGAACAGGCGAGATAGTCAATGCCTCTGTGATGGTATACAATGATGTGGTTAAACTTATAAACAATTGGCGATTTGTGCAGACAGCGCAGGTAGATTCTCGCGTGAGAAGCAAGAAGATGCCCGAGGAAATCATCGATGAATCGCTCTCTTATGCTTTCGCTCATGAGATTGGACACACCTTGGGATTGATGCACAACATGGCTGCTTCCTCGGCTTATCCAGTAGATTCTCTGCGTTCTGTTTCTTTTACCCAGAAGTATGGCACAACGCCATCCATCATGGACTATGCTCGCTTCAACTATGTGGCGCAGCCGAGCGACAAGGGTGTTCGTCTTTCGCCTCCAGACATCGGAGAATACGATCTCTTTGCCATCAAATGGCTCTATTCTCCTGTGATGGGTAATCTTTCTGTGGAGGATGAGGCTAAGGTGTTGGAAAAGTGGGTTGACGAGAAGGCTGGCAACCCATTGTATCGCTATGGCCGCCAACAGATTGATGCGCAATATGATCCAAGTGCGCTGGAAGAGGATTTAGGCGACGACCCTGTGAAGGCTGGAACTTACGGCATTAAGAATTTGCAGTATATTTTGAGTCGCATGGACGGTTGGATTCAAGACGATGAGTCGACGGCTCATAAGCAAGAATTGTATGATGGCATCTCTCAGCAGTTCAACCGCTACCTGAGCAATGCCCTCGCCAATGTCGGTGGCATCTACCTTACGGCGGTAAAGGACGGAACAAAGGGGGAACGCTGGAAGCCTGTTCCGGCATCTAAGCAACATGAGTCTTTGATGTGGGTAATTCGCCAGTTGCGTAACAGCAGTTGGCTGGATGCTCCTGATCTGACCAAGAAATTTCCTTTGGCTCTGAAGCGTTCCATTTCTTTGAAGGGTGGTATCGGAAAGAAACTTCTCACATTGAACAACAAAGTGTTGCTGGCTTCCCATATCACCAATAATGGTTATGCGCAGAAAAATTACTATGATGATCTTTATGCGGGCATTTGGGAACCGACTATGAAGGGGCAGAGGCTATCCGATGGAGATAAACTCTTGCAGCGCCAGGTCGTGAAGGAGGCAGTGGCGACCGTGGCTAAAATCTCTGGTGTGTCAGGTAAGAAATTGGCAAACGATGATTTGCTGTCTTTTGCTCCTTCTGTGTCAGATATAGTCCTTTATGGTTTGGATCCTACTGGGTATGTGGCAGAACATGTCTCAGAGTTGGAACGTGTAGAGGAAAGGGAAGGTAAGGGACTCATTGCTTCTCTCCTGTCGGGGAAGAGTTTCGGCGACAAGATAGGCTATGGCTTCCAGTATGCTGTAAAGACGGATTTGATAGACGAGTCGGCAGCTTACAATCTCGTCATGTTGAACAAAATCAAGACTTTGGTAAAGAACCGAATCTCTTCAGCTTCAGCTAACGATAGGCCTCACTACCTGGCTTTGTTGGTTATGCTGAAGTCGGTTGAAAAATAAGGCGACATCTACGTCCAGATAGCCGTGTTTAGAAAACAGGCTGTTACAGAACTTCAGCTAAAAAAGCAAAACTCGTAGTTTCTCTTGCTATAAGTCGTAACTTATGGAGGAAAGAAACTACGAGTTTTTTATGATTAAACCTTTAGGAGAGAAGGCTTGGTTTGCTTAGAGGTTGAACTTGTAACCGATAGTCAGTTGCAACACGTTAGTATAACCGTCGCCATGCTTTGGAACCTTGGTAACACCGATGTTGTAGCGTGCGTCTACAACGAATCTGTTAAACTCGTAAGACATTCCTACAGGTACGGCAAGGTCGAAAGTGTTTACATCTTTCATGTCATCCTTGTTGACCATGAACGCAGGCTGAAGACCAGCCTTGAGCGCAAAGTTCTTGGCAACATAATAGTTGAGTGTTACAGGAATGTTCAGATAGCCAGGGTTCCAAGTGTAGTCGTCAGTTTTTCCTCCCTGGAAAGAATAGAGAAGTCCCCCGGCAAGGCCCATCTTGCTTGTGAACTGGTGTTGAATCTCAGCTCCAAATACGAAGCCTGCCTTCCAGTCTAAGTCGCCTACGGTAGAAACATTCAAACCGATTTTGGGTTGAATAGTAGTCGAACCTGTTCTACTCTGTGCGAATGCACCAATTGATGATAATGCCACGAAGGCGATGATGAGTAATTTTTTCATAATCTCTAATTTGAGTTACTAATTTGTGTTGTTGATAAAGTTGATCTAATAAACTTATCGCAAATATACATAAAATAGCTTGATTTCGTTAGTTTCTCTCTCTCTTTAAAACAATTTACACGTAATTTAAGAGATAGCAACATAATTTTGAGGCTTATCCGATATTCTGAGTGATGACGACAGCTGTGCAGTTCTCTTGGCCAGCTCCAAACTTTATCCCTTTCTTCCGAAATCAGCAGGTATCTCGCCCCATTTCTTGGTCTCCCACTTGAAGATGGGGGTGGTGATGTGGTGCGTGCGAAGCCAGTTCTCGGCTCGGGCGATGATTTGATAGATCTGTTCTGTTTGAGGAGTACGTGCCAATTTTGTCTTGCACTGTTTCTTCTGCACCCATAGTTGCGCGTTCACACTATCGCTATAGATAACCTTGTCTGTTATTCCCTTTTGTTGCATCAATGCCAAAGCATGAACAATCGCAAGAAACTCACCTATGTTGTTGGTGCCATGCAATGGGCCATAATGGAAAACTTGCGCTCCTGTCTGCAGGTCGATGCACTGATATTCCATCGGTCCGGGATTGCCCGAACAGGAAGCATCCACAGCCCAGGCATTCGCCTTCACCTCGTAAGGCAGAGGCAAAACGGTGTCTTTTCTCCATGAGGGAGGATTTGCTGGAAGTTTAGTCATATATTGGTAAAAAA
>DJOI01000071.1:16327-29875 GCA_002439605.1 Candidatus Segatella mututuai
TTGTCTTAACTCCTTTAACTTCATAACTCCTTAACTACCTATATAATTACATTCTCTCTGGAACCTCGATGCCGAGCAGTGCCATACCGTTCTTCAAAATCTTTGCCACGTTGGCGGCAAGTACCAAGCGGGTAGTCTTCTCAGCCTCGCTCTCAGCATTCAGAATGCTGTAGTCGTGGTAGAACTGGTTGAACTCCTTGGTCAACTCGTAGCAGTAGTTGGCGATGCCGGCAGGGTTGTAGTTGCTGCCTGCGTCGGATACGGCGGTAGCAAAATCGTTCATCTTCTGGATGAGGTCGATTTCCTTCTCGTTGATAGGAGCGTCGTCGCCCAGCTGTGCAGGAATCTCGATGCCCTCGGCTGCTGCCTTGCGCATGATGCTGCGGATACGAGCGTAGGTATATTGGATGAATGGACCTGTGTTGCCATTGAAGTCGATACTCTCCTCTGGGTTGAAGAGCATGTTCTTGCGAGCATCCACCTTCAAGATGAAGTACTTCAACGCTCCGAGACCCACGATGCGTGAAATCTCCTGGCGCTCTTCCTCGCTCATGTCCTTGAACTTACCCAACTCGTCGCTGGTCTGACGAGCGTCCTTGATCATCTCTGCCATCAAGTCGTCGGCATCCACCACGGTTCCCTCACGGCTCTTCATCTTACCGTTAGGCAACTCTACCATGCCATAAGAGAAGTGAACCAAGTCCTTGCCCCACTTGAAGCCGAGACGGTCGAGCAAGATGGAGAGTACCTGGAAATGGTAGTTCTGCTCATTGCCAACCACGTAGATCATCTTGTCGATAGGGAAATCCTTGAAACGGAGCTCGGCTGTACCGATGTCCTGAGTCATATAGACAGAAGTTCCGTCTGAACGGAGCAAGAGCTTCTGGTCGAGACCATCCTTGGTGAGGTCAGCCCAAACAGAGTTGTCGTCCTTGCGGAAGAAGAGACCTTTCTTCAAGCCTTCCTCCACTTTTTTCTTACCCTCCAAATAAGTGTTTGACTCGTAATATATCTTGTCGAAGCTTACGCCCATCATCTTGTAAGTCTCGTCGAAGCCGGCATATACCCAGCTGTTCATCTTCTTCCAAAGAGCGCGAACTTCAGGGTCGTTGTGCTCCCACTTCACGAGCATCTCGTGGGCCTCCTTGATAAGTGGAGCCTCGTTCTTTGCCTTTTCTGTGGCAGCATCCTCGGTCATACCTTCCTTCATGTACTGCTCCTTGAGCTGTGCGATTTCCTCACGGTAGTGCTTGTCGAAAGCCACATAGTAGTCGCCGATGAGGTGGTCGCCCTTCTTGCCAGAAGTCTCAGGAGTCTCGCCGTTGCCCCACTTGAGCCAAGCGAGCATGGACTTGCAGATGTGGATGCCACGGTCGTTTACGATATTGGTCTTGATTACCTTGTTGCCGTTAGCCTCCATAATCTGTGCCAAGGACCAACCGAGCAGGTTGTTGCGCACGTGACCGAGGTGGAGAGGCTTGTTGGTGTTAGGAGAAGAGTACTCGATCATCACGAGTGGGCTCTGCTCAGTGACAGGCTTCTCGCCGAACTTAGGGTCGGCGTTGATAGTGTTCAAGAGTCCTACCCAAGCGGCAGGAGCGATAGAAAGATTGAGGAAACCCTTCACCACGTTGAAGTCAGCAATCGCCTTGCAGTTCTTCTTCAAGTACTCACCGATTTCCTGTGCAGTATCCTCAGGTTTCTTCTTCGACATCTTGAGGAATGGGAATACGACGAGGGTAAGGTTACCTTCGAAATTACTTTTGGTCTTCTGCAGGGCCACCATCTTCTCAGGCACGTCCTGACCATAAAGCTCCTTCACCGCAGCGATGACCGAGCTGATGATTTCGTTTTCTATCTTCATTATCTTAATATACTTTTTTACCGGTAAAATATCTTTCTTTTCAGATGCCAAGCTCTGATATTGCAACTTTAGCGTCTGCAAATTTACTAATAATAATTGGATTGTGCAAAGAAAAAACATCGAAAAAATGCGAATAACTTTGCCATGTGATTTATTTTTCTTACCTTTGCCACCGGAATCTTGCTAAGACAAGCATAAACTTAAAACAAGCTAAAAACAAACATAAACTAAAAACAAACGTAAACTTAAAGCATGAAATTACATTTTTTGTTTGCTGCCTTATTGGTGGCTCACTCTTTCACATCGACCGCCCAGGTGGTGAAGGAAAAGCTGAATCGGGCTCCCGTAGCAGTGAAGACAAGCCAAGGCATCTTAGTGTCATGGCGTTCGCTGACGGCTGATGCCAAGGATTTGTCGTTCGATGTTTATCGCAATGGAACGAAAGTGGCGAACGCAGTCTCCGACGTAACCAATTATCTGGATGCCAAGGGGCAGCCGGGTGATGTTTATCGCATTGTCAGTTCGACAGGTGAAGCGAGTGAGGCTACGGCATGGAACAATATGTTCACGAGCTTCGACGTGAAACGTCCTGCCAGCATTAAGAGTGGCAATACCACTGGTAGATACCGCCCTGACGACATGGCTGTGGGCGACGTGGATGGTGATGGCAACTATGAACTGATACTGAAATGGCTGCCCGACAACCAACGAGACAGTGGGAAGGATGGCTATTCCTCGCCTGTCATTATCAGTGCTTATCGCATGGATGGCACTCCTCTATGGGAGAAGAACATCAATCTCGGTCTGAATATCCGTTCTGGAAATCATACTACGCAAATGGTGGTCTATGACTTTGACGGCGACGGAAAGGCTGAGCTTATCTGTAAGACCGGAGCTGGCTCTACCGATGGCAAGGGCAACTACGTTACCGAAGCGGGCGACGCTTCCATTCAGGCGGTGGATAACGCCAAGACCTACGTCAACAGCAAAGGGCGTGTAACAGGTGGCGAGGAGTTCTTGACCGTCTTTAATGGTGAGACGGGTGAGGCGATGCATACCATTTGGTATTCGCCCAGTCGCTCGGGTGTGGATTTCCCGGCTTCTGCTACATCTTCTAATGCATTCTTCGGTGACTCTAACTGCAATCGTGCCGAGCGTTTCAATGCTTGTGCTGCCTATCTCGACGGCTTGGACAAGTTGCCTACTGCCATCTTCCAGCGTGGCTATTACAAAAACTGTTTCATTTGGGCGGTAGACTGGAACGGGAAAGCTTTGATTACTCGTTGGCTCCACAAGGGATTGAGTGGCAAGTGGGAAGTTGTCGATGGCAAGGACAACGTGCTCAATGCTGGTTCGGGAAGTTCAAGTTTCGGCCAGGGAGTGCATGGCATTTCCGTGGGTGATGTTAACAACGACGGATACGATGAAATCTGTATTGGTTCCGCCACCATCGCCCATGATGGCAAACTATTGTGCTCTACGGGCAAGGGACATGGCGATGCCATCCATCTTGCCGACCTCTGCCCTGACAGGCCAGGGCTGGAGGTGATGATGCCTCATGAAGAGGCTGCAGGTGGTTATGGCTTTGATGTGCATGATGCCACTACGGGGGAGTTCCTGTATGTGGCTACTGGCGATAGAGACAATGGACGTGGTTTGGCTGCCGACTTTATTCCAGCCAACAGAGGCTATGAGTTCTGGTCTTCGACAGATGCCAACATCCGTGATTGTGCCACAGGTGATGCGCTCTTGGCTAAGAAACCAGACACCAACTTCCGTATTTATTGGACGGGCGATCCTTATGACCAAACCTTTGACGGCCGTTATAGTACGACAACAGGAGGTTGTTCTCCCAGAATCCAAAACTATAACACGGCAAGTAAGAGCATCTCTACCTTCCAAAATTTCTATGAATATGGAACTCCCGATGCTTGCAATACCACCAAGGCAACTCCTTGTTTGCAAGCAGACTTGTTGGGCGACTGGCGTGAGGAGCTCATCATGTTCCAACATGAGAATGATTATACCTCTCCTACCTGCAAGATATTGATCTATTCCACCCCGGAGCCAACCAAGTATAAGGTACCTTGCTTGATGGAAGACCATGTTTATCGCATGGGTGTCGTATGGCAGAATTCCTCTTACAACCAACCGCCACATTTGGGCTATTATCTTCCAGACTATCTCGGCATTGATGGTTCTACGTATGTTACACAGACCAAGAGCCATGCTCCCGAGGTTGCTCCTGCCGAAGTACCCGACGCAGGTGCGGAGGAACTCGTCGTGGCGGCGGAAGACAAGGCTATCGTGAAGGGTACTTGCTACACGGCTGGTGAACATGGCGAGATTACAGCCAGTACTTCCAATGGCTATATCAAGATGCGTACCCAGAACAATGGCGAGACCATTACTTTCTCGGTCAACGAAGGGTATCGCATCACAGGCATCGCCTTGGAGGGATACAGCAATAACGCCTCTACTACAGCAGATCGTTCCATTTATCTGACAGGTGTCTATGTGGACGGCAGTGAGAACTCCGTATTGGAAGATAAGTTAACCTTGCCTGGTGGAACGGCAGGCCAGAGTCCTGTTACTGTCGAGATTAAGAATTTGGTTGCAACGAAGAGCATTCAATTGGCATTCGATAATTCTAACATTACAACTTCAGACGTTGATGCCAAGGGCAAGAACAAGCAGATTTTAGCAAGAGTTACTTTCACTTACGAGAAGATGACCAATGGCATCAAGGTTATCCAAACTGCAGTAGTCGGCAAGGATGGCAAGATTTACAATATGTTAGGTCAGCAAGTGGATGGTACTATTCCTGGTCAGATGTATATCTGCAATGGCAAGAAGTTTATCGCCCGATAAATTAGATACCTGTCATCTTGCGTTTTCCTGATGGAAGGAGAACAGAGAAGAGATATTAAAAAAAAGGAGCTGAGAGAGTTTATGGAAAGTCTCAGCTCCTTTTCGCATTATGCCCTTTGCAATGTTTGGCAGATTATCCTTCGAGGATGATGGCGGCCACATCCTCGGGCGTGTTCCATAGGATGCCGTCTTTCAGTTCGTCGTCGGTAAAGCCGTTGAGGGCCTCCCTTGCCTCTTTCTCGGTGATGGTAGGAGTGCCGTCTTCATTCTTAGCATCGAGCAATGCCTTCATGATGGCAGCTCTGTATTCTTCGATAGTCATCATAGTCTTTTACGTTTTTATAATGTTGGTTCTTTTCTTGTCTTATTGGTCGCAAAGGTAACATTATTTTCTGAAAAAGGAAAATGTTTGGAATACTAAAGTGCTAAAAAACATAAGAAGCGATGTGACTACTCGACAACGATGCAGCCATTCTGCATCTTTATCTTGGCTATTTTCATGTCGTTGAGGGCTGCTATCACTTCTTCCACACTGGCCTTGCGCGAAAAGCGAAAGTGTATCTGCTTGTCCATGTTTTGTTTCGATTTGATGACGACACTCTTGTTGTACCATGCACCAATGTCGCTCATGGCTTCGGCTAAGGAGGCTTGGTCCATCTCGAAGTTGCCGTTCAGCCAGTCTGTAGTGCTTGCGGGGTTGCCTTTCGATATGATGATTTTGTCGGCTTGCAAAGCGGCTACTTGACCAGGATGGATGCTGGTAGAAGTGTATGCGTTGCTTACCTTTACCTTGCCTTCCAGCAACATGACCTTAGGCTTGTCGGCTTGATAGGCTTTCACGTCGAAGATGGTGCCCAGCACTTGTGTGCTCATGTTGCCCGCCTTGACGATGAAGGGACGATGCGGGTTCTTGGTCACCTCAAAGTAGGCCTCGCCTTTTAGCTTTACTTCTCGTGTGCCCGAATTGCCAAGATGTTGTGGATATTCAAGGGTGGAGTTGGCGTTGAGCGTAATCTTTGTGCCATCCTCCAGGGTAACTAAGGTGGTGGATGAGGCTGGGGTAGACACGATGCATTGGCTGCCCTTGATGTTTTGTTCCACTTTTTGGGGTGACGATTGGGCCAAATAAAGGCTCATGGTCGAGTTGGCTGGTGCGTCAACGTCTTTCGAAGGCTGGAAATAGAAGGCGAATAGGGCTGCCGCCACGGCGATAGTGGCTGTTATCATGCCGAGCACTTTGGCTCTGGATGCAGGCTTGCTTGTTGTAGGGGCAGGACTATTGGGCTTGAATTCTTGTGCATGCTTACTCTCGAAAGCATTCCATGCTGCAAGCGTCTCTTCTTTCGAAGGAATGTCGCCCACGGCTTCACCCAGTATGTGGGTTAGGCGTTCGTCAGAAAAGTCTCTTGTTTCTTTCATCTTAAGTCTCCTTTCTTCATTCTGTCTCGCAGTGTGGCGAGGGCTTTTGAAATGTGTTTCTTGATGGTGTTCGGGCTGATGCCTAAACGACTGGCTGCTTGCTGGTAGGTGAAATGCTCGAAATAGCACAGGCGAAGAATCGTGCAGGTAGGCTCCTTCAGTTCTCTCGCTATCTGTTCGGCTTGTTGCAGCAGTAGCTCGTGTTCTCGATAATCGGTCGTCATGTCGTATTTCGTAGCTTCTGTCAGGGCTTGCACATTGGTTTGTTCCACATGCAGATGCTTCAGATGGTTGAGACAGGCGTTTCTAACCGAGGCATAGAGCCAACTTCTCCTTTTCTCTTTTTCTAAAGAATAGTATTGGATCCAGGCTTTCTCGAATACATCGCCCACAAGGTCACGAGCGTCATTGCCATCTCCCAGTAGGGAGACGGCATAACGCACCAGTCGTGGATACATGTCCATGAATAGTTGCTTAAAGTCGTTGTTTCTCGCTTTGTCCTGCGCCACTACCTTTGTATTTGTTCTTTGTGGCATTGAATGTGTACCTCACATTGATGCCTATTTTCTGGTTGTCCGAGTAGGATCTGAGTGCTTGGTGCGCTTGTGTACCATTGGCCTCGAAGTAATAATAACCAGTATGCAGAATGTCTTGTAATACAAGCGTTACCTTGAGGGCTTCGTCCTTGAGAAAGCTCTTGCTCACACGGAATTGCATGGTGCCCATACATTTGCGACGTCCGTTGCTTTGGGCTGACTTTGGACTGACGTATCCCGAGAGGTTCATGAACCAACGATGTGAAAATTTGAAGTTGTTGTTCATACTAAACCTAAACCTTGGTTGGTTGCCAAGGGTGGGTATGTTTAGGTGCTCCAAGTTCGCATGATAGAAAGATACGCTTGCTGTCAGGTTGGGTTGCCATATCCCGAACGACGGAGCGATTCGTACATTGGCCCCATAGTAATAGGAATGAGGCACGGAGGCCATGGTTTGCAGCAGGATGTTGGGGTGGTTCACCTCATCGTAAGGTTTGTACCACGTCATATACATGTCGAGCACATAGTTGTAGTAAGCCATGAAAGACAGCCACTTGTATGTGCCACTTAAGTTGAAATTGTGTTGTTTCTGTGGCTTTAGCAGAGGGTCGCCCGTCGAATATACATACTTGCTGTTGTAGTCAATGCTACTTTGAAGCATGGAGTACATAGGGCTGTATTTGTTCAGCCGATAACTGAATTCTATGTTCAGCCCTTTGTGGCTATAAGCTACGGATGCAAAGGGAATCCAGTCGTGATAACTTGGACTTTGTTCCCTTTGCAATATATTCTTTTCGTAATAAGACGTCTTTTGGTATTCGTATCTCAGTCCCAGGGCATAGCCCATTCGTCCGTGCTGGATGTTGTACTCAGCAAAGCCGGCCCAGACAGATTGGTTGATATGGTTGAAGGCATCGGCCGAAAATCCACTTTGCGTAAAGTCGTTCCATCGATTGGTAAAAGTCTCCTCGGTGCCCAACGTGACGCGCCCTTGGCCCAACGGACCGCTTGCCACGAGTTTGGCTGCATAGAGGTTGCTCTTTACGCGGCTTTGCGACTTGGCGTCCATGCTGCCATCATTCATGGCCATTTGCTCGGTCTTGGTCACCTTGTTGTAATAGTCGGCGTTCAGGTTGATGTTCCACTTGCCGAAGTCGCCATAGTAGTAAGCGTTGAGGCTGTGTGACCAATGGGGGCGGCTCTTGGAGTAAGATTCGAAAGACAGCTCCTCTATTGGCTCGTCGTCTTTTGATGCCTCGGTTTTGCCCCAGCTGTGTGCATAGTTGTTTCCTATTATGTTGCTGGTTTCATAGCGCATGCCAAACGACTGGTGCTCGTTTGCTTCATAGTTGAAGCCTGCTTTCAAGAGAATGTTTCCGCTGTTCATGTTGGTCGTTCGTGAGTCGTCAAACTCCCAGTTGTTGACCGTATTTAGATGGGTAAGAGTCTTACTGGTAATTTGTCTCTTGTCGTTGCCTGCACCTATCTCGCCAAAGATGTCCAGCCCGCCTGTGCGGTAGTTCAACTGTACATCTTCGTAATGGTGGGGCGAGTAATGGCCTTGCAAGTATTCGGAAAACATGCTTCCGCTCCATCCTTGGCCTCGTTTGCGTACTGCCTTGAGACGAATCACGGCATTGGTCTTTACGCTATATTGCGAGCCTGGCATGGTGACAACCTCTGCGCTCTGGATGTCTTTGGCGTTCAGGCGTTTTAGCTCGTTTAGGTCTCTTATCTTCCTACCATTGAGATAAATCTCTGGGGCTCCACGACCTATGATGTTCCACTCTCCCTCTTCGCCAGAAACAAATGGCAATTGACCTATCATATCCGATACGCTTCCCATCTCGGACAGCGTGGTACCTGCCACTTGGGTTACGAAGGCTCCGTTCTTGTAAGTCACATCGGGACGCGAGCCCTTCACGGTAACGGTCTTCAGCTGTTGTGTGTTAGGTTGCATGATTACTTGCATGTTTTCCTTGCAAGCCATCGTCTGGGTTTTGTATCCCACGAAAGATACTTTCAGCATCGCGTCTTTTGTGGAGGAAGGTAAAATAAAGCTGCCATCTTCTGCTGTCACGCAGCCTTGTATGTACGATTTGTCTGTAGCTGAAAGCATCACCACGTTGGCAAAAGGTAAGGGCTGCTTATGTTCGTCCAGCACTTTTCCCTTGATTGGTGCTGCTTGTGCCACCTTTCCTGTATATTGCACGGCAAAGTAGGTGTTGCGCTCTATATAGTTGAAGGGTTTGCCTTGCAGCACAATGTCCAAGGCTTCCTTTTGCTTCTTGTTACGAATGTTTGCGCTTACCTTATATTTGTCGGTCTCTTGATAAGCGAAGAGGATGTTTTTCTCTCCAGCTCGTTCTATCTTTTTCAAGGCCGATGTGAGCGTCTCGTTATGAAACTGTAGGCTCATGCCTTTGCCTTGGGCATAAAGGGTTATGCTCAGCACCAGGCTTACGATAATAGTTGTTGTTCTTTTCATCATGTCACAATAGTTCTTAAGATTCTTTCTGTTCTTAATACAACCTCCTATCTTCATCGGGTACGCTTTTTTTTATTTTTTTCGCCCACATCTTGTGGCTTCCCTTGCCTGTATGGGCGAAGTGGACATGCAAAAATACAAATTATTTTATATTGAAGCAAATATTATTCTGCATATCTATCTTTTTTGAATCAAGGATTTCGCTTTTTCTTTAAAAGGAAATAAATATGCGATTACTGATGCTGACAATTCCATTTATGGATGCAGCAATCGTTAAATCTTGATGGAAATGTCAAGAAACATAGGAAAAGTATTGCTTTTATCTAAGAATAGTATCCTATCCACATAGAAATCTTCGTTCCGTACTACGGAACGGGCGTTCGCAAGTTCGGAATGTCCGTTCCGTTGTTCGGAACGGACATTCCGAACAACGGAACGAAGAATATATAGGAGTAATAACAATTGCATGTTGTGGCTCCACACAATTTTACCTAATAGCAGACAAAACTACATCCGGTACGATATGGCTGAACGTCTAATAAAGACAAGAATATGGCCAAGTACAAGTTGCAAGCGATGCCTAACCTCAATGGCGAGGACGCTCCTTTCGGCTTACAATATAAGGGAAGCGGCAGCCATGAGATTTGGGTGAAGAAAAGTAAGAAGAAGTAAAACAGCAAACATTTTCGTCTAATTATTAGACAACCATACCGCTTTTTCGTTGATATTTCATAACTTTGCACCCAAACTATCGTGTCATGGCAAAAAAACAAGGAACAATTCTTATAGTAGATGACAACCGTAACATCTTGACCACGGTCAGGATGCTGCTGGAACCTGTGTTCGAACATACCACCACCATCGCCAACCCGAATGCTATCCCAGCCAAACTGAGGGAGGAGCATCCCGACGTGGTGTTGCTCGACATGAACTTTTCGAGCGGCATCAACTCCGGGAACGAGGGATTGTATTGGCTCCGTGAAATCAAGAGCCTCAGTCCCAAGACCGAAGTGGTGCTCTTCACGGCTTATGCCGACATCCAACTTGCCGTGACGGGCATCAAGGAGGGAGCCGCCGACTTCATCGTCAAACCTTTCGACAACGAGAAGATGATTCGCACATTGGTGGAGGCAAGGGATAAGAACAAGGGTGTGGATAACTCTGTGAACAAGCAAGGTGGAAAAGGAAAGGGGAATGCATCGCAAAGTGCTATGTATTGGGGAGATAGCGAAGTTATGAACAACTTAAGAAACATTGTGGAAAAAGTTGCCGTCACCGATGCGAATATCCTCATTACCGGCGAAAACGGAACTGGTAAGGAGATGTTGGCCAACGAGATACATCGTTTGTCCACACGTCGTGCAAAGAAAATGCTGCCAGTGGACATGGGAGCCATCACCGAAACGCTCTTCGAAAGCGAACTCTTCGGTCATGTGAAGGGGGCTTTCACCGATGCCAAGACCGACAAGCCTGGCAAATTCGAACTTGCCAATGGCAGCACCATCTTCCTCGATGAAATCGGAAACCTCTCCTATGGTCTCCAAGCGAAACTCCTCACCGCCCTGCAACGCAGAAGCATCGTGAGAGTGGGGGGCTCCGTGCAGATTCCGATAGATGTTCGTCTGGTCTGCGCCACTAATCGCAACCTTCAGCAGATGGTGAGTGATGGCGAGTTTCGCGAGGACCTGCTCTATCGTATCAACACCATCCACCTCGAATTGCCAGCCCTTCGCCAAAGGAAGACTGACATCGTGCCACTCGCCAACCGTTTCTTACATCAATATGCCGACCTATATAATAAGGTGAGCATCCGATTCTCGGAAGAGGCGGAGAAGAAACTCACCAACCTTCCTTGGTATGGAAACATCCGAGAACTTCAGCACGCTGTGGAAAAGGCTGTGATTCTATCTGATGGCGGCATCATCTCTGCCGAAGATATTGACGGCGGCAACCCAACCCGAAAGGAGAAACCTTTAGAGGAGGTGCAGACGCTCGATGAGATGGAGAGCCGAATGATCGAGAAGACCATCAAGGAGTGCGAGGGCAATCTCTCGGTGGTAGCTGCAAGACTGGGAATCTCCCGACAAACTCTTTACAATAAGATAAAGAGGTACGGGTTGTAAGTGTTTTTAAGTGAAGAACAAAGAGTGAAGAAACAACGTTCACCGTACAAAATGAAAGGTAGTTCAATAGCTCTTTTATGGGATATGGATATTAAATTGGCTATTATAATCGGGATTTTGGTCGTGGCAGCAATCGGGTACATTCGGCTCTACCACCGCTATCGCCGTAACATCAAGAAGGTAAGATTCCTTTTTGATGCGGTGGACAATGTGGATTTCTCTTTTAGTTTTCCAATCCAAAACGTGTCGAAGGATGACAGGATTATCAACGATTCCCTGAACCGCATCAAACTTTTCTTGCAGCACACCCGTGAGGAGCAGATGGAGCGAGAGAAGTATTACGAGCAGATATTGAATGCCGTGGATACGGGCATCATGGTGGTGGATAGTTACGACAACATCTTGCAGCACAACCAAGCCGCCCTCCGACTTTTCGATACCGATGTGCTTACCCATATGAACCAAGTAAGGAGCAAGTTGAAAGACGAGCGTCTGTCGAAGCACGAGACGCAAGCGATGCTGAAAGGCAAGCGAGTACGCATCATCGCCCTCAGCGATGTGAGCAACGAACTGAGCAACCAGGAGGTGGATTCGTGGATCAAACTCATCCGAGTTTTGACTCATGAAATTATGAACACCATCACCCCAGTTACCTCGCTCAGCGAAACCTTGCTGAAAGAAGTTTCTGCAGATTCGCAATCCGCTGAGCAAGCGAAATTAAAGCAAGGTTTGGAAACCATCTACAAGACAGGCACCGAGCTGTTGACTTTCGTCAACAACTATCGCCGTTTTACCCATGTACCTCAGCCTCAGCCCGCCCTCTTCTATGTAGAGCCTTTCCTCGAAAGGATGGCGATGCTCTGCTGCCATGAGGTAGAAATCAAGGTAGAACCCAAGGACTTGTTGGCTTACGCCGACGAGAGCCTCATCGCCCATGTCGTTACAAATCTTCTGAAGAATGCCGTGGAAGCTATCAAGGATGAAAAGTCATTTATCAAAGTCTCTGCTTACGCCAACGCCCAAGAAGCCATCATCATCGACGTAACCAACAATGCCGGTCTCATCCCCGATGATGTAGCCTCCCATATCTTCATCCCATTCTTCACCACGAAGGCAGAAGGAAGCGGCATCGGCTTGTCACTCTCCCGACAAATCATGCGAGTGAGCGGTGGCAGCCTCTCTCTTCATCAAGACAAAGAAGAGAATACAACCACCTTCAGAATCGTTATCCCATAACAAAATAAATCCGTGATTCCTCATTTGAAACCACGGATTTACTCTAACCTTCCACCACACTTCCATCAAACAGTCGGATGGTGCGGTTGGCAATCTTCGCATCATGCTCATTGTGCGTTACCATCACGATAGTGGTGCCCTCGTGGTTCAACTCGGTGAGCAAGTGCATCACCTCGGCACCGTTCTTGGAATCGAGGTTACCCGTAGGCTCATCGGCAAGAATGAGCTTCGGTCCGAAGACTACGGCACGAGCGATGGCTACTCGCTGTTGCTGACCTCCTGAGAGTTGATGAGGGAAATGCTTGGCGCGATGGCTGATGTTCATGCGCTTCATGATGGCTTGCACCTTCGCCTTGCGCTCCGCCTTCGGGATATTGAGATAAGTAAGCGGAAGCTCGATGTTCTCCTCCACGTTCAACTCGTCGATGAGGTTGAAGCTCTGGAACACAAAGCCTATCTCGCCCTTGCGCACATCTGTGCGCTCCTTCTCCTTCAGGTTCTCCACCTCATGGTCGCCCAAGAGATATTTTCCTGAGGTCGGATTGTCGAGCAATCCGAGGATATTGAGGAGGGTTGACTTGCCACAACCCGATGGTCCCATGATGGCGACAAACTCGCCATCCTCTACAGTGAAAGATACATTATTTAAAGCTATTGTCTCCACCTCTTCTGTGCGGAAAGACTTGCAAAGATTTTCTACTTTTATCATAATTATGAATGTTAAGTGTTGAATGTTGAATTATTCATCCTTGAGATATTTCACAGGATTACTATTCGCTACTTTGTAGCAGTTGACCACCACGGAGAGTCCGATGATGACGAGCAAGGCTATCGTGACACCTATAAATAATAAAGGTGTGAGCGAAATCTTCTCACTGAACGACATCAGCCATTGTCTTGCTATCAGCCAAGCCCCGATGTCGCCCACGATGATGCAAGGCAAGGCGATCTTCATGATGTCCTTCAAGAAGATACGCAGGATGTCCTTCACCTTCGCCCCATTCACCTTGC
>DJOI01000060.1:0-3612 GCA_002439605.1 Candidatus Segatella mututuai
ACAATGCAACCAAGGAGGAGCGCGATGCAGTAGTAGCATTCATCAACGCCATCTAATCCCTTTTAAAAAGGGAAGATAAGATAAGCTATCATCATAAAAGCTGCCAAACACTCGAATGTCTTGGCAGCTTTTTTCTTGCAAGCAAAAAAACTCGTATTGAAATTCTTGTATGTATCAACACAAAATCGTAACTTTGCAGGAGATGACAAAAAAAATTATATTCATCCTTTACATCCTTGTGCTCGTATGTATGGCTACCGCCACGATCGTGGAGAAAAGCCAGGGCACGGATTATGTGCATGCCCACTATTACGGGGCATGGTGGTTTATATTGATTTGGGCAGCACTCGCAGCCCTCGGTGCTTTCTACATCATCAAGCGGAAAGTGAAGTGCGCCTCTACACTGGCGCTACACCTTTCCTTCCTCATCATCTTGCTCGGTGCCTTGCTGACACATGTTTCTGCCAAACGAGGCATGATTCATCTGCGTATCGGGCTACCTACCGATACCTACATGGCATCGGATGGAGAACAGGGCATGAAGGAAGAGAAACTGCCTTTCTCGCTATGCCTTCAGAAGTTTGAGGCAAAGATGCACGATGGCACCAACGCCGTGGCTGACTATTCCTCCAAGTTCATTGTGGTGGACGGCAATGAGAAGAGCGAAGGTGAGGTGTCGATGAACAACATCTACTCTCATCGTTCCTATCGCCTCTATCAGTCTTCCTACGACGAGGACGGCAAGGGAAGCGTACTCGCCATCAATGCCGACCCTTACGGCATACCCGTCACCTACACGGGATATGCGCTTCTTTTCATCTCCCTGGTTTGGATGCTCATCGACCCCAAGGGTAGCTATCGCAAACTCTTGAAGAGCCCGCTGCTGAAGAATGGAGCCCTGATGATTGTCATTATCCTTAGTCTTGTCACCACTCAGACAGCAAAAGCTGAATCGACAGTTGAAAATCTACAGAATGCGGTTCTTCCCAAGGAAACCGCAGAAAAATTCGGAGAGCTCAACATTCTCTACAACGACCGCATTTGTCCTGTCCAGACCTTCGCCCTCGACTTCTGCAAGAAAATTTATGGAGCAAGAAGCTATGAAGGGCTGACCGCAGAGCAAGTACTCTCTGGTTGGGTGTTCTATGGCGATGCATGGGCGAACGAGCCTTTCATCAAAATCAAGAGCGGAGAAATGAAATCGGCAATGAACTTACCCGACTATGCCTCACTGAACAGCTTCTTCAATCGAGAGATGGGCGGTTATACCATCGGCAGGTACGTACAGGAATATTACAACGGACAGCAGGACAAGTTCCACCAGCAAGCCGCCGACATCGACGGCAAGATTCAAATCATCATGGAACTGCGCCAAGGCATCTCTCTGAAGGTATTACCTTATACATTCACCAAGAACGTGAAAGC
The DNA here is from genome assembly GCA_002439605.1 of Candidatus Segatella mututuai. Lineage (GTDB taxonomy): Bacteria > Bacteroidota > Bacteroidia > Bacteroidales > Bacteroidaceae > Prevotella > Prevotella mututuai. The sequence continues at coordinate 1,426 of DJOI01000060.1, forward strand.
GACCAAGAACAATCCATTCATCAAGGCAGGCACAACCACTTGGTTTTCTCCTGTAGATAAGTTGCCTCTCGCCGTAGAACACCAGCACGCACTCTATATTAAGAATGTGTTCGCATTGCTCTATGGTGACGTGAAAGCAGGCAACATAGACCGTGTAAACATCTTCTTCGACAAGATGAAGAAGTACCAAGAGATAAGCGGCGGCAACTCCTTGCCAAGCAAGACTCAATATCGAGCAGAACGCATCAACAACGCTTTCCCTTTCGCCACCATCCTCTTTATGGTAAATCTGACGTTAGGCTTCATCGCCCTTTTTTACACCATCTATCGCATGACGAAGAATCGACAAGTGAAAGCTCTGGATATCGCCTTGCCTATTCTGCTTGGCATTTCCTTCCTCGCCCTGACATTCGGCTTGGCCTTGAGATGGATTATCAGCGGCAACGTACCGATGTCGAATGGATATGAGAGTATGCTGACCGTAGCATGGTTTGTGATGCTCATCAGCATCGTGATACAGTTCCGCATCCGCATCGTGATGGTGTTCGGATTCTTGCTTTCGGGGTTCTTCCTCTTGGTGAGCCACATCAACCAGATGGACCCTGCCATCGGACAGATGATGCCTGTATTGAACAGTCCGCTGCTCAGCATACATGTAAGCATCATCATGATGAGCTATGCGCTGCTGTCCTTGACCTTTATCTGTGGCATCATGGGCATCTGCCTACACTCTCATGGCGAGGAACTGCAAGCATTGAGCCGTGTATTCCTCTACCCTGCTCTCACAACCATGGGTTTCGGCATCTTCATCGGAGCCATCTGGGCAAATGTCAGCTGGGGAACCTACTGGAGTTGGGACAGCAAGGAGACATGGGCACTCATCACCTTCATGATATATGCCGTGGTAGTTCACACGCAAAGCTTGCCTATCTTCCGCAAGCCTCTCGCCTACCACATCTATATCACCCTGGCTTTCCTTAGCATCATCATGACATACTTCGGAGTAAACTACTTCCTTACAGGAATGCACTCCTACGCATGACAAAAGGTTCACTTTCATAGCTTTAACATAATAAGAAAAGCCATCTTTACGTCTCACACCGTACGGCGCATGCACGTGCGTCATATGATGCACATGCTCACACCATATGACGCACACACGTGCATCATATGGTGTGAAACTCAAAGATGTGGCGAACAAAGATAAAGCCGCAACCCTTTTGAGCTGCGGCTTTATCAACAATACATCTCCCAACCTATCGGAAGGAAAACGACAATTTAAACTTCAAATGATAATCTAATATATGAAAGGCATAAGCCTCAGATATTATTTCTTGCAAATTACTTAGCGTAAGCTACGCTACGTGTCTCACGGATGACGGTAATCTTAACCTGACCAGGATAAGTCATCTCGTTCTGAATCTTGGTGGCGATCTCGTCAGAGAGCTTTGTGCTCTCCTCGTCGGTCATCTTGTCGGCACCTACAATGACACGGAGCTCACGACCAGCCTGGATAGCGTAAGTCTTGGTTACACCAGGATAGCTCATGGCGATAGCCTCAAGGTCATTCAGACGCTTGATGTAAGCCTCCACAATCTCACGACGAGCACCAGGACGGGCACCAGAGATGGCATCACAAACCTGAACGATTGGAGCCAACAAGGTATTCATCTCCATCTCATCGTGGTGAGCACCGATGGCATTCACAATATCCGGCTTCTCCTTGTACTTCTCGGCAATCTTAGCGCCATACAATGCGTGTGGCAACTCGCTCTCCTCGTCTGGCACCTTACCAATATCATGCAAAAGACCAGCACGTTTAGCCTTCTTGGGGTTCAAACCAAGCTCGGAAGCCATCACGGCACAGAGGTTGGCAGTCTCACGAGCGTGCTGCAATAGGTTCTGACCATACGAAGAACGGTATTTCATCTTACCTATGATACGAATCAGCTCTGGATGCAAACCATGGATACCAAGGTCGATGGCCGTACGTTTACCCGTCTCGACAATCTCATTGTCAAGCTGCTTCTTCACCTTGGCTACCACCTCTTCGATACGAGCTGGATGGATACGACCATCGGCCACCAACTGGTGGAGCGCCAGGCGACATACCTCACGGCGCACTGGGTCGAAGGCAGAGATGACGATGGCCTCGGGGGTATCGTCCACCACAATCTCTACACCCGT
>DJOI01000060.1:3707-11813 GCA_002439605.1 Candidatus Segatella mututuai
ACCTCATCATTGTCAATGTGGAACACACTGACAGAATTCTCGATGGCTGTCTCTGTAGCCACACGCTGGATGGTCTGGATGACAATCTTCTTGGCCTGCTGGTTGGCATTGAGCTTGGCTTCGTCCATGATCTCGTTAACGTAGCTGGCGGCATCGAGCTTGGCCTGATCCTTCAGGCTTTCTACGAGACGTTGCTTGGCTTCCTCGGCGCTCAGCCCGGAGAGTTCCTCGAGCTTCTCCTGTTCCTGACGCTGCATCTTCTCCAGCTCCTGCTGCTTGATGGCGAGGAGTTTCTTCTCGTTCTCTATGCGCTGGTTGTTCTGCTCCACCTCCTGCTTGCGACGACCGAGCTCTTCCTGTCGCTGGTTGAGGGAAATCTCGCGCTGCTTGAGCTTGTTCTCGCTCTGCTGGATGCGGGAGTTGCGCTGCTGCACCTCTTTCTCCAGTTCGGCCTTCTTGTTGAGGAATTTCTCCTTCACCTCGAGCAACTTTTTTTCCTTCACTACTTCCGCCTCTTTATTGGCGGCTTCTATCATTTCATTATATTTTCCCTTGATGATATAACGGAAAATGAAAAACCCCACGGCTCCTCCCAAAACGAGGGCTACAAGGGCTGTTATGATTGTTAATACCATTTATTTATATAATATGTATTTGTTAATATTCTCACCTGCATACGCAACTACAGCCTGAGGCCTTGCGACAACGGGACATCCAAACGAACGGAGGACAAAACACCCTTACTTCTCCAGGGCATCCTCTATCTCGGCAGTAAGGCGGGTGAGAATATCTTGATAAGGTGCTGTATCGTTACGACCCGACTCCTTCTCATATCTCAAGGCGATATCGAGGAGCGACATGTAAAGAATCTCCTTGTCGCTCTTGCGCCCCTTGAAAATCTTGGAATACGAGTTGACGATATCGTTAATCAGTTTGCCTGACTTACGATAGTATTCCTCGTCCTCCCTCGGAATCTTCACCGAGAGGTCGGTGTCATAGACATGTAATCTTATAAGTAATTTCTCTTGTTCCAAATCTGCCATCGCTCCGACTATTGATTGCTCAGTAGCGTTATACACTTGTTGACATCACGGACGAGCTTGGATATGCGCTTCTGCGTGGCCTCCATGTCGGCATCCGATATTGTCATCATCTTCGCCATTTTCAAGCTGCTGTAATCGTGCTCCGCCTGCGACAATTTTTCCTGCAACACCCTGATCTGGGCATCGCGCTCGTCCACCATATCATTGAGCTCGGCATTCTCTTTCTTGACTTTTCCAAACTCAAGAATCAACTGCCTCACACGTGTGGCAAACATATTGATTGTCTTTTCGTCAGCACTCATACTCTATTTTTTGGGTACAAATATAGCGGATTTATTTCAAAAATGCAAATATTCCTCCAACTATTTGTGAATTTCATGCAATTTAGGTGGACATCACTTGCCCAACTTGCCCTTTGCCTTCTCGATTTCCTCGTCCGACGGACGGGGTTCCTTCTTGGCGAGCATCAACACCTGGAAGGCGAAGTCGGAAACCCACTGCTGACTGAATCCCAACTGCTTGTCGAGCTGGCGAAGCTGCATGACGGTCTTCACCACACTGGCATCGCTAAAGTCGTTCTTGTTGAAAATGTCGTCGACGGTCTTCTGGGTCATGGTGTAGAGCGCCTTCTTCATGAACCCCGGCAGACGGAGCTTGAACTTCATCAGGTTACCCAAGAGCATCATGAGGTCTTGGGTGAAGGTCTGGAACTGGACAAGATATACATTTACATCCTGCAGCTTGTGACACTTCTTGCGGATGCTCTGGTCTATCTCTTTGAAAAAATTGTCGTCGGTGCCGTAGACGCTCCTCATCATCTTCTTGACGTGGGCTTTCTCGCCCAGCCCTAACTTGTTGTTCTGGGTGGGAACACGAAAAGTGGCCTTGAAGGCGCGAAGGTCGGGCAACATCGCCAGGTTGGTGATGCCTAACTGCGATGCCAGCGCTGCCTGGAAATACACTCTGACAAGCGTCATGTAGTCTTCCATGCCGCCAACCTTTTTATCCTCGACCTTGCGACCGAACAGTTTTGAAAATACTCCCATTATTCGTTATTTATGATTTATACAAATTTTAAATTATCTGCAAAAGTACAATAAAACTATAAAATATCAAAATCGACAGGGCTTTTTTTGAGATGAAACACTTTTTTCATGCTTTTTCCGCCATTTTTTACACCATATTTAAATAAAAAGCATTACCTTTGCACCATCTTTGCCATGCATGGGGGGTGGAAACAGACGTCCCCAAAGTAAAAGATGCTAAAAATAAATTGTGAAGAAATATGGAAAGAAACAATGGAAACATCTTGGTCAAAGAATGCGTTGTCATCGCAGACTTTGCCATCCTCAACCTGGTGTTGCTGGCATATATTCTGTTCTTGCCGGACATTTCGCCAAACGCATTCGAACTATCTGCGAAAATGACGTTTTTCGCAGCCAATGTCTCTATGTTCATCGCAGAGACCATGTACTCCACCATCATTCATCTAAGAAAGGTGAATTTCATGCAGGCGTGCAAACGTACATTCTACCTGAGTATGCTGACCACCGTCCTGTTCTTCCTATCGATGAGAATCTTCGTCAGCCACGGCGGATTGTTTCACTTCTGCATACTGTTCTTCGCCTCGCTCTACATCGTCCTTGTCATAGCAAGGGCACTGGAGTTGTGGTTGCTGAGATATTACCGCACCAAGGGTTACAACAACCGCACCGCTGTCTTCGTGGGCAACGACCCAGCTGTGCTCGACATGTACAACGCCTTAATGGAAGACCCGGCTGCAGGTTATCGGGTAAGCGGATACTTCGCCGATGCCGACATAGATGGAGCGCCAAAGGATTTCGTGAGACTGGGGGCCATAGCGGCACTGAATGAAGTGATAGACAGCTCCATCGACAACGCAATCCATGGCATGCCGACCCATATCCACGAACTGTTCTGCTGTCTGTCGCACGAACAGTCGAAGGAGGTGGTAAGACTGATGCAGTTCTGCGACAAGAACGTGATTCATTTCTATTACCTGCCACGCCAGTTCGAGGGTTACCGGCTGCACCTCGACGCACTGCAGTTCATGGGCAAGAATGTATACACCAACCATATCGAGCCTCTGTCGAACCCCACCAACCGCTTCATCAAACGTACGTTCGACGTGGTGGTGAGCGGCATTGCGTGCCTGTGCATGCTTCCGTTCATACCCATCATAGCACTCATCATCAAGCTGCAGAGTCCTGGCCCCATCTTCTTCCTGCAGGACAGGACAGGCATCAACGGCACGACGTTCAAATGCATCAAGTTTCGCTCCATGCACGTCAACAAGGATGCCGACCTGGCGCAGGCCACGGAGCACGACCCACGCAAGTTCGCCTTTGGCAACTTCATGAGAAAGACCAACATCGACGAGTTCCCGCAGTTCTTCAACGTGCTGCGCGGCGACATGAGCATCGTGGGTCCGCGACCGCACATGCTTCATCACACCGAGGCCTACGGTGCCATCATCAACAAATACATGGTGCGCCACTTCGCCAAACCTGGCATCACGGGATGGGCGCAGGTAACAGGCTATCGCGGCGAGACCAAGGAACTGTGGCAGATGGAAGAGCGCGTACGCCGCGACATCTGGTATCTGGAAAACTGGTCGTTCTGGCTCGACATACACATCATCTTCCTCACGGCCAAGAGCATCGTTTGCCCCGACAAGAATGCATACTAAGCCTAACAGCTAACAGCATACCCACGAAGAAGGAAACCGAGATAAAGCGACAAAGATAATCATACAACAGAATATTCACGCAACAGAAACAACAAAGACTAAAAAATATGAAAGGTATCGTTTTAGCAGGAGGGTCAGGCACACGCCTCTACCCTATCACGAAGGGCATCAGCAAGCAGCTGATACCCATCTTCGACAAGCCCATGGTCTACTACCCAATCTCGGTACTCATGCTGGCTGGCATCAAGGAAATACTCATCATATCCACCCCTTACGATCTGCCAGGATTCAAACGCCTGCTGGGTGACGGAAGCGAGTTGGGCGTGAGATTCGAATACGCCGAGCAGCCATCGCCCGACGGACTGGCGCAGGCTTTCATCATTGGCGAGGAGTTCATCGGCGACGACGATGTGTGCCTGGTCTTGGGCGACAACATCTTTTATGGCGCTGGCTTCTCAGCCTTGCTGAAGGAGAGCGCGAAGGCTGCAAAAAAGGGGCTGGCAAGCGTCTTCGGCTACTATGTGAACGACCCGGAGAGATACGGCGTAGCGGAATTTGACAAGGACGGCAATTGCCTCAGCATCGAGGAGAAGCCTGAGCATCCGAAGAGCAACTATGCCGTGGTGGGACTCTACTTCTACCCCAACGACGTGGTGAAAGTGGCAAAGAGCATCAAGCCCAGCGCACGGGGAGAGCTGGAGATAACAACCGTCAACCAGCACTATCTGAGCAAGAACGTACTGAAAGTGCGCACCCTGCAGAGAGGCTTCGCATGGCTCGACACCGGAACGCACGACAGCCTGTCGGAAGCCAGCACCTTCATCGAGGTCATCGAGAAGCGACAAGGGCTGAAGGTGGCTTGTCTGGAAGAAATAGCCTACAAACAGGGCTGGATCAACGCCGAACAACTCGCCAATCTGGCCAAACCCATGCTGAAGAACGACTACGGCAAGTACCTGCTCGAACTGGCGAAACGGTAAAAGCATGGCATAATATATACCTATTTTATATATAGTATAAAAAAGAGAAGATCAACTATCACAAAGAAAAAGATCAACACAATGGAAGAAACAAAATATCCAAAACAGGAATACCTGCAGGATGAAGAGGAAAAGTCTTCTTTTGACATCAAACAAATCTACACCATCCTGGTGCTCTACTGGAAATGGTTTGTATTGTCTACCATCATCTGCTTAGGTGCCGCCTACATTTACCTGCGATACGCCACCCCCATCTACCAGGCACAGGCCAAGCTGCTCATCAAGGACGACGACTCACAGACAACAAGAGGCAGGAGCAGCAGCATCATGAACAATATCATGAACACCTCGAATCTGGGCATCATCTCCAACTCGGCAGGTTTCGACAATGAGATAGAAATCCTGGGATCTTGCGACTTGGCGCAGCAGGTGGTCACCGACCTAAAGCTCTATGCCACCTATCGACACCCGGGACACATCAAGGATGCCACCTTGTACCGCAACCAGGAAATCAACGTCGACATGGACACGGCGCACCTAAAGAAGTTGGATGCGCCCATACTGCTGAAAATCACCCGCGAAGGCAACAACTATTGCGTGACAGGAACTTACTATACACCTGTCGAGGAGAACTCGCAGAAGATGATCAAGAAGAGCATCGACAAGACGTTCAGCCGTCTGCCTGCCACCATAGGCACACAGGTGGGTGTTGTCGTGCTGACGCAGAACGGCCATCGTACACTTGCCGATGGACAGGTGCTGGAGGCGACCCTGAGCTCACCCGTAAGGACAGCCATCAAATATTTGAGCAACCTCACCGTAAGCCAGACATCAAAAACCACGACAATCGCCCAGTTGGTACTGAAAGACGAGTTTCCACGGAGAGCCGTCGACTACCTGAACCAGCTGGCCGTCGTATACAACCGACAGGCCAATGAGGACAAGAACATCATCGCCGTGCGCACGGAACAGTTCATCAACAACCGTCTGGAGAAAATCAATGCCGAGCTGGGCAACACGGAAGGAGAGTTGGAGAGCTACAAGAAGCACAACAGAGTGGTAGAGCTCAAGCTGAACGCCACCGCAGCCATCGCCAATGCCGACACTTATGTTCAAAAACTCAACGATGCCAACACCCAGATAGCATTGCTCGACGAATTGCGCAAGTACATGAACGAGCCCAGCAACAATCACCAGCCCATCCCATCGAATGTGGGTCTGAGCGACGCAAGTGCCACGGCACTCATCAACGAATACAACAAGATAGCTCTGCAACGCAACCAACTATTGCACAGCGCCAGCGAGAATTCGCCTACCGTAACGCCGCTCACAGCCCAACTCGACGACCTGAGCTCATCCATCCGCCGTGCCATGAAACAGGCTCGCAATGGCTTGGAGATTCAGCGCAACAGCATCGCCTCGCAGAGCAACAAGTACCAGGGACAAATAGGAGAAACGCCCGAACAGGAGCGCATGCTGACACAAATCGGCAGACAGCAGGAAGTGAAGTCTGGTCTTTACCTGATGTTGCTGCAGAAGCGTGAGGAGAACTCCATCTCGCTCGCTGCCACGGCCGACAAAGGCAAGTTGATCGACGGACCTATGTTCGGAGGAAAGATAAGCCCCAAGAGTTCCATCATCATGCTGATAGCCCTCGTCTTAGGCATTGCCATCCCGGCAGCCATCATCTTCTTGGTACAGTTCTTCCGCTACAAGATAGAGGGACACGACGATGTGGAGAAACTCACCACCCTGCCAATTCTCGCCGATGTGGCAGTGGCAAGCGACAGCGCAAAGAGCAAGGCCGACATTGTGGTGCACGAGAACAGAAACAACCTGATGGAGGAAATTTTCCGAGGGTTGAGAACCAACCTACAGTTCATGCTGAAAGAGAACGAAAAGGTGATCCTGTTCACTTCGACCACATCGGGCGAGGGAAAAACCTTCACCGCCTCGAATGTAGCCATCAGCTTCGCCTTGTTGGGAAAGAAAGTCATCATCATAGGCCTCGACATCCGCAAGCCAAGGTTGGCTGAGCTCTTCGAAATCGACGACCATCACCACGGCATAACTACACTGCTTGCCAAAGACCACAACTCATGGCAGGATATCGAGGAGCAAATCGTCAATTCGGGTGTCAACAAAAACCTCGACTTGCTCATGGCAGGTCCGATACCTCCCAACCCAGCAGAGCTAATCGCCCGACATAGCCTCGATGACATCATGCCGCTGCTGAAAGAGCACTACGACTACATTTTGATAGACACAGCACCAGTAGGTCTTGTTTCTGACACACTACAGATAAGCCGCATCGCCAACGCAACTGTGTACATATGTCGTGCAGACTATACTCCGAAGTCAAGCTTCAACCTCATCAACACGCTGAGCCAAGACAAGAAGATGCCAAAGATGTCGATAGTAATCAACGGCATCGACCTGTCGAAGAAAAAGTATGGCTACTATTATGGTTATGGAAAATATGGCAAGTATGGGAAATACGGGAAATATGGCTCATACAAGGGTTATGGCAGCTCGGTATATGGGAGCTACGGAAACTACAGCAACAGCCATTACGGCGACCAGAACGACAACAGCGTAAAACATTAACAGGAAAAGAAAATGGCAACAATCGCAGTAGACTTCGACGGCACTATCGTGACTCACGAATATCCAGAGATTGGACGAGAAATTCCCTTCGCCATCGAAACATTGAAAATGTTGATAAAAGACCATCACCGCCTCATCCTGTGGTCGGTTCGCGAAGGCGAACTGCTGCAGGAGGCAGTAGATTGGTGCAAAGAGAGGGGCGTTGAGTTTTGGGCTGTCAACAAGGATTACCCCGAGGAAAGCTACGACAACAACAACCATTTCTCACGTAAGCTCAAAGCAGATTACTTCATCGACGACCGCAACATTGGCGGCCTGCCCGACTGGGGACAAATTTATCAGATTATCAGTCAAGGAAAGAGCTACAGAACACTCATCAGAGAAAGCATGGGCATGGAATCAAAACAAGAGACGCCCAAGAAAAAGCATTGGTGGAATATCTAACCAAACATTCCCCACTCTGTCATTCCAAACCCAAAAAGGGTTGCGACAACATGTAATTATTTCTATGTCGCAACCCTTTTTTCTATCCAATAGAAAACAATTTCAAGCTACTATACCATTAAAACAATTCCAAGAGATCTTATGTGAACATGAAGCCTTTTTATCAAGTCACCATGTGTACGACATAAGGTGGTAAGTCCGTACGACAAGAGATAGCATAGTCATACGGCATGAATTTGCATAGTCGTAGAGCGATGCCAAACCACAGTGCCCAGACAACTTTTACCGATGTGACTGGAAAAATATATTTCTTAACTGGGGA